>JALWQN010000163.1 GCA_027083115.1 Desulfurococcales archaeon | reverse complement strand
CTGTGAGGGCTATTAGGGTTGAAGATGTTAACCGATTAATAGCCTTCATACCGAAGGGACATGCGCATATAAGAATTCTTCTGGAATTGAATGATGACTCGCTCATAGTTTTCCAGCAAGCCCTAATTGATGCATTAATTAGGGCCTACGTATCGTTTCTCTTCATCCTACTAAATACGCAGTGGAGCTCATTAAGAAGAGACTAGATAAGAAAATCAGGAAGCATGGTTTCGTAAAACTTCAGCTAGTTGAGTCTATCCGAAATGAAGATGAAGTGCTAGAATTTGCTGAGAAAATATACTCGAAAATACTGAATAAGTGACTAAAGAATTTTTAATTCATCAACCTCGAGAAAGAAAAACATGCTATTGATTAACCTACTCGGCTTCCCACATCATCCTCCCCTGCCTACACAAGGGGTGTCCGTGGGTTCCACCCAAATAATATTGTTATTCATCAAATAAATTTAGTGAGTATTGCTGATTACTATACTTCGTGTTTATTAATACTTGGATAATCGATAACTTGTTAGGGAAATAAGATGGTCACAGTCATTAAACCCTTGAGAGATTTCGAAGTAAGTGACGAACCTTTATTAGTTGGTTTACCAGGTATGGGACGTGTCGGCTTCACATCACTTAATTATATCTTAAGCAGAGTAAAGCACAAAATTGTTGCTGAGCTTTACTCTACAAGTTTTCCATCCCATTTAATAGTTGGCGAGAGTGGAGTGTCTGAATTACTTGTAGGGAAACTCTATAGAGGTGATGGCCTATTTTTCTTCACTGCAGAAACTCAGCCGCAAAACCCGGAAGGCCAGAACGAAGTATGTTATGAGTTATTGAATTACCTCACAAATAAAGGAAAAATATCTTCAGTTATTTCTACAGCAGCTTACGTTATGCCTCAAGTGAGTGAAAAAAGAAGAGCTTTTGTGGCAGGAAATAGTGAGGATATACTGAAGAAATTGGTGGCTTTAGGAGGTACTCCACTCAAGGAGGGTATTATTATGGGAATAAATGGTGCAGTTGTAGGTTGGTCAAAATATTTCGGAATAAAGGCTGCCGTTGTTCTGGGCGAGACTTGGTCAGCTATTGTTGAATTTAATGAGACAGACTACAGGGCTGCAAAAGCGGTTATTGATTTACTCACTAAGTACTTTGGCTTAGACATAGATTCCTCTCCTCTTAACACACTAGCGAATTCGACAGAAAGAAAGATTCTTGAAGCCCTAGAAAAGCTTGCTACTCCAACAGGTAAAGGAAAGAGAGAACCCGGCAAGGAGGTTCTTTAATGATTAAGGAATGCCGCCCAATCCTTAATTCAAAAGGAATTGTTTTTGATTTAGATGGTACACTTATAGATAGTGTTGATTCTCACGTAACATCATGGATAATATCTTTCGGTAAAGTGATGAAACGCAAAATTGATCCTAAAGAGATCAGGAAGCTAATTGGCTTAAGCGGTAAGGACATAGTTAAACGATTGTTTGGGAGGGAAGGAATAAACAGATACAAAGAAATTAGATGGGTTAAGGATAGGGCTTTCCTGAATGAAATCAGAACAGGAAACGTACAACTTTTTCCGGGATCTCTCAAACTCCTTAAAGAACTAAAGAGTAACGGAAAATTAATAGGTATAGCTACTTCCACCCCTATTTATATGGCGATCCCTATTCTCGAGTATTTTAATATCATTAAATATGCTGACGCAATAGTTTGTGGAGACGAGGTAAATAAAGGTAAACCAAATCCTGAAATATTCGTTAAATGTATCAGGAGCCTTAATATTTCACCAACCGAAACAACTGTGGTTGGCGACACACCCTATGATGTTCTGCCAGCCTTATCTATTAATGCTAGAGCGGCGTTAGTTAACGGAAATCATTCGATACTACTAGACCTTTCAGTTAATGGATCTTTTATGACCTTCAGTAATATTTGCTCACTACTTGACTGCATGAAGCGAACAAGCAATAGATAAATTCTTAATTATTGACAAAATCTCAGGTGCTTGAATGAAGGTGTGCGCAGGAACTAGAAACCCAAGTAAAATTAGGGGAATCAGATATGCCTTCAAAACCTTCTTCAACAGCAATATAGAGATTTTATTTAAGAATGTTGGTTCTGAAGCACCTCCTCAACCTATAGGGCTTAACGAAATAATTAACGGTGCCAGAAGTCGAGCCCTCAGAGCACATAAAGTGATAGGGCAATGTGATTTCTCAGTTGGAGTAGAAGCAGGGATCTTTGAGCTTAAAGGGATAATTATGGATCTTCAGGCTGCTGTCATAATAGATAAAAAAATGAAGGAGTCTCTCGGGCTCTCCCCCTCATTCCCACTCCCTCAAAATTTCGGTGATTTGCTCCTTAAGAAGAAGGTACGGGAGCTTGAAGTCTTGGTTGATAATTACTATGGAACTCAAAATATAGGCGATAAAGGAGGCTTCATTAAATTATTAACCAACAGAG
>JALWQN010000162.1 GCA_027083115.1 Desulfurococcales archaeon | reverse complement strand
ATGCCTTACTCATCTCTCTCCTCCTCGTTCATGGAGATTTCTCTCTGTGCTTCCTCAGTTGCGAGAGTCTCCATTATTTCGTAACTAGGTAAGTGGGCGTCAAGATATGCACTCACAATTCCACCTAGAAGCTGCTCTGCAGTAGGCCTAACATTCGATTCCCATTCCTCTTTAGTTATTAGTGGTTTGACTTTGAGGATAGCCCTCTTAATCTCATTCAGAATAGGCTCCAACTCCTTCAGGCGAACTATTCCACTCATTTTATTTCACCAATAGTGCTATTAGTTACATAGTTAATAAATGTTTGCCTAATAATACTAATAGTGCTACTAGTGTTTTTTATTCTAAATAGCACTATTAGTATTGGGAGTGCTTTATGCCTGAAGAAAGATCTAAGGGAAGGAAGCTTAAGCCACTCTACCATGTTACGGCCACAAAGAAGAAGGGAGCAGGTGAGAGCTTCTCCATAGCCGTAACCATACCTAAAGCCCTTGCTGAAGAGCTCCGAATAAATCCAGGAGATCCTATCCTCGCCAAACTGCTTGAGGCTGAAGTTGACGGCAAGAGAGTTAAAGGAGTTTTCTTCTATAAACCTTAATAGGTAGTGTTTTTGAGGCATGAAGTAGTTATGTTCTTGAACCACCAACTTACTCCCCTCCTTTTTGAATAAATTCTTTTATTCTGGCATCACATGATTACCTTCACATTCCTCTCCTCATTCTCATTCTGTGGGTCGCTTTCTGTTTCGTTCAGAATTTCTATGGTAATTAGGGCCTTCATGCCCCTATATTGCAGGAATTCCCGCGGTAAGTAAACTGCTGGGGTCCCGCCGACGCGCGTAATCTTTCTAGGCCCAACCTTGAAAGTAGCGATTACCTCGAGTGACGTTTTATCATACCCTTTCCTACCTCAGCATAAATATTTATAAAGTAGTAGTAGGATATATCAATACTGGTATTGATATTCAATACTGGTTGGTGATTAAGGTGGTGTTGGATAATAAAGAGCTCCGTGTCCTAGAAATCCTTTACAGCTTAACCAAAAATATGCCTGAAGGGGTTACTGCTAACAAATTATTTGACGCAGTATATGAGGAGGGGGCCTTTAGAGATAGGACTAGGTTCTTCAAGAAGGTCCTACCTAAGCTCCAGAAATATGGGTTTATTATGAGGAAAGTGGTGGGTGAAGAAAGCAGGAAAAGAACCCTAAACAAACCAACTTGTTTGGGAGTTATTCTTTTGGCAGCTAAGTCATTAGGTGAATTAAACAAGAGTTGGGGAGGGATTAACGAAACCATAGAGGTCTTAAGAAAGAGTGCTTTCCTTCTTAAGAGATATGCCCCTAACTTCAACATAAGCGAAGTTATGAACCTATTTCAGAGTGAGGATTACTGTAGAATGACAACCTTCGCTTACGAGAAGCTATTAACTTTAGTTGTTGTTGCATTGGCTGAAGCACATTTGGATGAAGAGGTAGAGAAGGATGTGGCTCCCTACCTCTTAATGAGTGTTTATCGCCCGTACAAAGACATGATTGAAAAACTCCCTAAGTGCAGGGAATACTTAAGGAGCGAAGGACTCCAAATAAGTGAGAAATTATCGGAAGCGAGTAAGTTCTTACCTTCAGACGATCTGATAGAGTCAATACTTAGAGAATACAATCCTAACTTTAGGGAGGATTTCAAAAAATTCATGGATTTACTTATGGCTTTAAAGGAGGGCCATTTCTGCAGGACCTAAAACACCAGGTATTTCTTTATGTGTGGGAGCACTCTCCCGTAATCATTATCTAGTAATGGTATCCAGTCAGTATAGTGTCTCCCGCCAATAGTTGTTACCCTACCCTGGAATGCCTCAATATCCTCGCTATCTATGCCTAGCTTCTTGAGGGTTTGACGCCACCACTTCCTGAAGTACTTTATGCTTAGGCCCGCTTCCTTGAGGCCCTTCCCTAAAGTGTCCTCATGAGGTAGTCCCTGCCTGAATTCCTTGAGCTGCTGATATACTTCCTTCGGTAGGTACATGACGAACTCGTTCTTGCTTCCCCTCTGGAGGTCGACATGCACCCTAACGTAAGGACCTAAGTCAACAGCTTTCAACCTACCTATATTATTAATAAGGTATATGGCTTCAGTACCTCGGCAGCCCGTGGATACCAGCACGTTATAGAGCATAACGTATGGGGGGCCTAATTCCTTAACCCCCTCACCAACTGCCTTAATTAGTGAGTCGGGAGGCACGTAAGTGTCTTCCCTTGACTTAGGCCTCTTAGGTAAGGCCTTCCTCAACTTAATCACTAGCTCATCATACCCGTCAACCTTCCTCTCCACATAAGTCAGGAGCCTGCTGAATGCCTTACGCGTCTTATCATTCACCCCACCCATACCCTCGAAAACCTTACTAACGTCACCCTTACCACATAGTCTTAGGCCCACAACACTCCTTAAGTGACTTAAGTAGTTCTTTACGGTCCCCTCACTCACTCCCTCACCAAGCAACCAGTCCCTGAATCCATTAAGGAGGTCCTCAGTTATCTCCAAACAAACTAATGGTGCTTGGATAACTTTATTCCTGCTTTTCCTCCCCGAATCACGCGTTAAGTAACCCTGACGCGGCGGAGGCCCGGGGTTCGAATCCCCGCGGGCCCACCATAAACTCGTGGTTATTCATTATTTCCTTGCTTTAGAGCAAATATTAGGTATATTGTGTCTATTAGCGACTTAGTTGATGCAATTATGTGTGGTTTAAGACCTAAGGATTTAAGATAATTCATTACTTGATTTAAGCCTGAGATTGATGATACGGTAAGTACAAGAACACCGCCATCCTTAAGTATCTCGTAACCTTCTTTAATCACCTTCTTTAGTAGCCTTAGGTCCTCCCCTCCACACCACCCAATATCTAGCCTATCTCTTGGTTCTAAAGGAAGGTAAGGGGGATTAACTATGATGTAATCCTGTTTTTCTGCAGTAAGTAGCTCTTTCTCGCTATATACTGCCTTAACTTTTCTGGCTACGTTATTTAGTTCAGCATTAATTAATGATGTAGCTATTGCTTTAGGGTTTATGTCGTAAACAATCACTTTCTTTACCTTAGGGTTTTTAGCTACGTACGTAGCTATGGCTCCAGACCCACTGCCTAACTCAGTTACTTTGCCTTCAGGCCTGACATGACCTATGATTAGTTTAGTGGATAACGTGTAGGTAGGGTTAAAAACTCCCGAAGGTATGAAGAGATCTAGACCCATGAACCTGAAGTACCTCACGTATTTAGGCAGTAGCTTATGCGAGAGCCTTAAGGAAAACCTGACGAGCTCAGCTCTTAACCTACCCATACGTACCGAGGAATTGTTTTGAGGCAGCTAATAAACCTGAAAAATAGAGGGATAGAAAGCATTTTGGTTGTTGGATAGGAAATTTAATATTGGTTAGCATTTCAAGACTATTTAATAGGTAGGGATGAATGTCTTGTGAGGGCATAAAGATAAACGAAAACCCGCAGGACGTATCGTTGATGGAAACCTGATGCCGCTGTCTTTTACAGCTACTCCTGACCTCACTGAGAACCCTGAATGTGAGCCTAGGTGAGGTGGAACCTGTCAGGTGAAATAATAAACCACATAAATCTATTGGAACGAACACTCAGTAGGGAACAGTCAATATATTTCTGGCTTAGATTCCTCTAGCTTTACCCACGGGCCTTTAAGGCAAGTAAGTAAGGCCAACGTTACTGTGAAAACTATTGAAGGTGCTAGAAGAACCCAGAGCCCTATGTATTTCTCAAAGATTTTAAGGAACCAACTACCGTAATATAAATTTAGCAAATAAAGGGGTGCTAGCTGAAGCCCAAATATCAGAACACCACCAACTGTTAATGCAGATACCAACGGCCTCAGCCCCTTACCTACTAAATAATCCATAAGAACCCCCAGTAATGCGCCTAAGAAAAGCATATTTATTATAGCTCCTAAAGGAATTAGCCAGTTAAACACCCCTAAGCTAGTAGATACCGATTTAGCTATGGCTGATGCGTTTTCCTGATGTATTCCAGCAGAACTTAATTGATAATATGTGAGGGAATACATAAAATCCTTAAATGAGCTTCCAGAGACCAAGGCTATTAAAGCACCTCCCAAGGCACCAGAAATTAAGCCTGAAATCACGCCATAAAGAACGTACTTGCTTTCAACCATTCCTTAAACCATGAATAATTAATTACGCGTTAGCTTTATTTTTATTCTCTCAAGGAAAGTAAGCAATGAATCCAGTTAACGAAGCGCTTTTGGCTATACTGATTGCTTTGGGTCCTGGACTAGCTTACCTCACATACGTTTCTAAAGCGTCAGGCAAGTGCTGGATGACTGCATTAATAGGCGGGTCGGGCTGGTTCCTAGCCTTCATATTAAGGACTCCTGCTTTTCCCCTGCTGAAGGGATTATCGCGTGACTGGAGTATGCTAGCGCTTGCTTTGCTTGCGGGATTCCTTGAGGAAAGCGTTAGGTACTTCCTACTTAAGGACAGGTTAAGTAGGGCTGAAGGGGTTGGTGAGGTGAGGAAGTTTGTGGAGTCCTTCGGGACTGGGTGGGGGTTAACTGAGGCACTAATTGTTTTCGGGATCCAAACACCCTTAATCACCGGCTTAAGAACTGTTTCCTTAAGTAGCTTATTGGCTGGTTCCATAGAAAGAAACACCGCAATAATTCTTCACCTAACCCTAACTTTCCTCATAGGTCACGGGATAATAAAGAAAAATAAATGGTTCTTGGCTGAAGCAATATTTATTCATTCAGCAACCGACTTACTTGCTGGGGAGCTAACCCTAATCACCCGTAACGTGTGGTTTATCGAGTTATCCTTAGGGCTAATCACGTTATCTCTTGCTGCACCAATAATTACGTTAACGTATGGTGCTTTAAGCAACCAAAAGAGACAAGATGAACCCTGAAAACGTGTTTAAGCCACTTAATCAGCTATTCCAACTCACTTGCTAGGAACCTTCACCGTTATTCTGACTTTCTCGCCCAGCTCCTTCCTTAAGTCACTAACTATCTGGTTCCAGTACTTCAGGTTATATATGCAACCTGGGTCCGGAGCCATAGGGTCGCCGAAGTAAGCGTATCCTCTGGCACGACATCCTCCGCAAACGTTCTTAAATGGGCATTTACTGCAGTATCCCTCCAATTTGCTTCTGTCCCTTAACCTCCTGAAGAGTGGTGCGTTCTCCCAAAGATCCCAGAATGTCCTTTCCCTTAGGTTCCCCACCTTAATCGGCAGGAACACGCACGGGATTAGGTCTCCGTTAGGCTGTATTCCTGCGTAAATCCTTCCAGCACCACAACCACCAACGAATTCAGCGACAGCCTTAACTACTGGGTCATCCCCCACGTAGAAGTGTGTGGGCGCTACTTCCTCACCACCGCTTAATTGGAGAGATACCCTACCGTACTGGGGAGCTGTGCTCACTATCTGCATATTCCTTTTCTTCATCTCTTTATATAGAGTCCTCAATAGCTCCTCCCTCTCCAAAGGATTCAGATCTAACCATATGTTGTCCTTACCTCTCCCGACAGGAACGAAGTTAAAGAACACGACCCTCTGAACACCTATGGACTCAGCCAGTTCAAGTATGTCCTCAACCTCATGGAGGTTTGCTTTAGTTACGGTTACTGCCATAGCATGACTCATACCTAACTCAACAGCGTTCTTCAGTGCCTTAACTGCCCTCTCCCAAGCTCCCGGAACACCCCTAAACCAGTCGTGCTTTTTAGGGTCTGCACTATCTAATGAGACCTCAACATACCTTAACCCCGCTTTCTTAGCCTTAATTAATCTCTCCTTATCAGCGAAGAACCACCCGTTGGTTGCTACAGCAGCGTACATACCCCTATTCGCTATCTCATTAACGACCCTTAGGAAGTCAGGGTGCATTGTCGGTTCACCACCACTTAAGGCTATGGCTGCAACCCCCGCCTTATCTAGCTGATCCACGACCATGATCTTCTCCTTAAGGGTGAGTTCGTCAGGCAATGGCTTATCCGCTCTCTGGTAGCAGTGCTTACACCTTAAGTTACACATGTTCGTGAAGTTCCAAACTATCAGGAAGGGGGCCGGCATCTCCTGAGGTACTGTCACGCCGTAGAGCCCTAAGCCCTTCATAACTAAGGAAACACCCCTCCTAACTGCAGGATCTCTTAAGGCCTCAATAGCTTCCTCCTCCTTCCCCCTCATCAACTTAATCCCTACATCAATCACCGAATCTATTACTGTAGATAGGAACCTCGTTGTGAGCGGGCACTCCATACTCTCTCCTGCAAACCTCGATAGGGCGTGATACACGATAGGCGCAGTTACTTTTCTCCCGTCCTGAATGCAGGTTGAGTCAAGGGATGAGAGCTTAAGGAATGACCTAACTAGAGGGTTATTGAAGAGTATCCTGATGCTGGCTAGAAGGGCCCCCATCCCTCCTTTCTTACCTGAATTTCCTTCACCCATGATTATCACCTACCTAAAACGAAGTCCTTAATCCATGAGAAAAGCTCCTTAGTGATGATGCTGGCTATGTCCTTGAATCTCCCAGCCCTTATTTCCCTAGCTATGAAGCCAAACCTAACGTAGAACTTCCTGTAGGCGTAAGTAAGCATCTTACCGGCCTGCTCCTTCGTGAAGTGAAATCCCCTCATAACTGGCTTCACAGTCGTGTAGTGCTCCCAGTTCCAGTCTTCAATGAGGTTATGCTGCAACGCGTAATTATAGAGTGGGGTGCCGGGATAGGGGGTTAATACAGTGAATTGAGCGTAGCTGGGGTCTAACCTGATGGCGAAATCAACAGTTCTCTTCATATCATCAATGGTCTCCCACGGGAAGCCCAGAATGAACGCGCCGCTAGCGAAACCACCTAATTCCTTAACCCACCTGAATGCCTTCTCAGCCTGCTCCAAAGTTATTTTCTTCCCTATCTTATCGATAGTTGCTTGAGAACCTGACTCAACACCGAAGTATATGGCGTTACACCCGTTCTCGTAGAGGAACTTAAGGTAGTCCTTATCCACGTGATCGACTCTTGAACCGCAGGAGAAGGGAACGTCAAGGCCTCTCTCCTTAAGTTCCTTAACGAAATCATAAACGAACTTCCTGTTCACGGCTAGCTCATCATCCGAAAAAACAACCTGCTTAGCCCCATACTTCTCAACCAGGTACTGGACTTCGTCAGCCACGTTCTTAGCGCTCCTGAACCTTATTCTCCTACCCCAGAAGTAACTCGTTATGCAGTACACGCAACCGTAAGGGCATCCCCTACTGGCCATGACGTGAGCTAAAGGGATTGGCTTATTAAACAATGTGTACTTATCCATAGGAAGCAAGTGCCTTGCCGGCCACGGAAGCTCATCTAAGTTCCTTATGAAGGGCCTTGTGGGCGTGATTACTGTCTTCCCATCCTCCTTAAAGGCAATACCCCTAACCTTCTTAAGCTCGGAAGCGCTTAACCCATTATTCTCTAAAACCCTAATCAAGTCAAGAGTGGTTAACTCGCCTTCACCCCTAACGACAACGTCTATGCCGTTGCGGAGGGCCTCCTCATACATGGGCGTAACGTGAGTTCCTCCAGCAATAACTACTACACCATCACCTAATTCCCTCTTAACAAGCTTGGCGGCCTCATAACCCTTCGGCGCAGCAGGAGTAAGCATGGAGAGACCAACAACATCAGGCTTCCAGGCCTTAACCTCAGATAACCACTCAGGGAAATCCATCTTTAAGGTTGGAGTGTCAATGACCCTAACCTTATGCCCAGCGTTCTCAAGAACAGCAGCGATAGTAGCTAATCCAAGAGGAGGTGCATTAATGCCAGTAATCTTATAGATCTCAAGGTCGTAAATGCTGGGCGGCAGAGTCAGCAGCACTCTCAACCTTATCGCCGTTAAAGATATATATTATCAATTAATACGGCTTTCGCATGGAAAGAAAACATAAACCAATTAATAACTTCAAGACCACACTATCAAAATATTCCAAAAATTTCATCAAATCCGAAATTTCAGCAATCATTACCTGCATATCTACTTACTCGATCTCAACGAAGTTAAGGAACAGTCTGAAGTAAATATGGAGCCCGGATGAAGCGTTTATTAAAAATTAAGGAAGAAACGATGTTTACGCAAAGAATACATGATTTTAGTTTAAAAAGCTAAGTAAGTAATAGCACTAAATTAATCAGAAAATGCCCAATAGTCCTCATAGGTGAGATAATGAATGTTCCTCCTTATTACTACTACGTATTAAATAGTTGTTTAACATTTGTAGCAGTATTTTTCTCCATAGTCCTTGGACTAGTTATGAAACTAGAACTTGACATCAGAACTAATGCCGCTATAGCGTCATATATGACCAAAAACAAATCATTTATCGAGGTTTCTGAAGGCTTCTCTAAATCTATGGTATATCTCCTACTTCAAGTGGTGAACATAGTTTTTGGTCAAACTATTTCCTGCTTGCATATGCAGACCGGCTTTATTCTACTCTAGGGGACTTGACCCCTATATTTGGTATGGGTGTATATATTTCGCTCACCTTACTCGTATACAGGGAATACAGAGTCATAACAGGGAAGCTACTATATGGGTCTAATAGAGGGTCTAAATAACAAGCTTAGGCTAGCTTTGCTCCTAAACCACAACACTCAGCAGCCTCTTGAGCTTATAGAAAATCCCCCTCGATCTTACCTTAAAACCAAACCAAAACCTAATTTCGAATCTCTTCCTTGTTTTCGGATTTTGGAGCCGGGGGCGGGATTCGAACCCGCGAGAGAGCGGGTGACTGGCGGATTTCTTGCCCACTGCAGCCCGCCGCCTTAGACCGCTCGGCCACCCCGGCCCAGTTGTTTTGAGTTTTTGTTACCTATAAAGTTTAATTTGTTTCTTTAGGTACCTCATACGTTGGTGCTTGAGTTGGGCTTTAGTTGGGTTGATGTCGGTAGCTTACTTATGGAGCTGGAGAGGAGGGGTGTTGGGGGAGTAATTATTGGGTCCACAGTCTATCAGATCTTGCTTAAGTGGAGGGAGCTTGAGGATGATGTTGATGTTTTCGCAACCTCTTTCTCTCCTTCCTTTGATGAGGACGTATTGCTTCAGGCTGCTGAAGAACTCGATTGCTTCGTTGGGCAAAACGATTGGGGGATGCCTCAGCTTAGGTGTCCATTAAGGGATGAGGAATTAAGTATTGAGTTTTTTGAGAACCTTTATGACTTCTATGTACCTCAAGAAATCATTGATTCTGCCAGAAAAGTGAGGTTAGGCGACTATGAGGGGAAGGCAATACTGCTTGAGGATTACTTGCTTCTTAAGGCTAAGGGAGGCAGAAGCAAGGACCTAGAGAGCTTGTGGTTCATTAGTGACTTGCTGAAGAGTAGGAAGCTCAAGATCAGTAAGGGACTGATTCAGGAGCACATAAAGCTCTTTGATTATGATGACGCTAAACTAATTAAGAAGCGTTTGAGGGAGGCAGGAATCATTAAGTAATGAATTCATTACCTCTTACTGCCTAATCTCTTTCTTTTAGGCCTCAAGTTCTTGCTCCCGCATCTCCTGCATTTAGTTGCTCCCGGGGGGTTTAGCGCGCCGCACTTCCTGCAAACCATCTTATCAAGCACTCTACGCTCAACGATCTTAAGGAGTTCTGGATCCGTTACTGGCATTCTCCACCACCTTAGCACTGATAGGTAATTAGGTAATAAATGTTACCTGAAGAAGTAATCACGAAATATTTATAGGCACTAATTAGTTTGGTTAGTCAGAGCGTTAATAGTGAGATGAGTGCGAGTGAAGATACCTCTTGACTACCTCTGCGTGAAGACAGGCGTGTTATGCCCAAGGTGCCAGAGGTTAGTCGATACTGGCGTCGTCAAAGGCTATGAGGTTCCAGTAATGAGGGCCTTGCTTGAGCTTGAGGACAGGCCAGACTTCAAGTACCTGAAGGACTCCACCTACGTTAAGGCACTGAAACTAAATGACGTGATGATACTGATCGTAGAGGTCAAGGACCCGGACGTCAGGCCAAAGGACCTCGGTAGATTAGGTAGGATGCTCAGCAGTAAGCTAAACGTTAAGGTGAGAGTAATTAATAGGGTGACCGGGAACATAAGGGAGCTCGCAAGACAATTAATTTACCCTGCAAGGGTTGCTGGCGTCAACACCCTATGGCTTCCTGACGGCAGCGTTGAACACATTGTTAGGATACCTAAGGGGGACTTAAGGTACTTGCCCGCAAGAATGGCTTCCTTAGAGGAGGTTCTGTCTAAAATAACTGGCATGAGCGTAAGGATACGTGTTGAGTACTGATCGAGGGTTAACTCACTCACAGCTTCAGGTTCTCCCTAAAGACCTCCCGTAATACAACTGTAGCATAGGTTGAGGGCCTTAAGGCAAAAGAGAAAGTAAGGACTTCACCTACCTCAAAAACCTTCGCATTAATTGTCCTGAAGCATGAGTCCCTAACACCGTGCTGCATGTACTTAACTCCGAGAGAGTCTTGGGAGATCCCTTCCTCCCTAATAACTTCTTTCGAGTAAGTGTCGCAATCCCCCCTCTCACTGAGTGTTGGGTGAGGTATAGGTAGAACCGCGCAAGCGTTACTTAAGGCCTCAACACTGCCTTCATGAATTAAGGCCTTACTTAGCGACAGATTGAAGAGGTAGGATTGGTATGCCTCAACGAAGAAGTTAATGTACCACCTCCCTAATGACTTAAGGGAAGCTTCAGGGGACTTCCCCCTCATCAGGTTCCGAGCAACTAATGTCTCAAGCCTTAAGGAATGAGGGTATTTCTTTAGGGCCTCCCTTAAGCGCCCCTCATCAAATAGCTTCCTTGCTTCCTGAGCCCTTAATGACTCGTTTGGGAAAGGGTGCCCCAATAACCACTCAACGGCCTTACTGTAGTCGCCCTTAACAACGCACTTACCGATTAAGTGAGTTACCGGTCTCCTAGAGCCGAACCTCTGGTAACCGTAGTAGTTAGGGAAGGGCTTAACCGCAACAACATCATTTATAATTCTGCTCAGCTCGCTCCTATCTTCCTTAGTGAGGTTCTCCATAATAACCTCAAAGAAATTGCCTTCCAAATCACCTCTCCTTAGGGCCAGGACTTCAGTACCGTAGAAATAGAGCCTCACACTACCATCAAGTACCGTGTATTCTGGTTTGAAGGTTCTGCCCTCCCTACATTTTGCTGTAATGAATTGGCAGGTATATGCATTAGCGTCCTTAAGTCCTGCATAACCTACCTTACTCCCTAAGGTCCTCTCAACCTCCTCAATAGCCCGTTTTGTTGAGGTACCTATCTTACACATAACGAACTTAACGAATTCTGAACCCCTACATCTGTAGGCCCTTTCAGCACTCACGTCCCTTGGCTTAGCTATCTCACCATCGATCCCTATCTCATAAACATGGAAGTTAGTGGGTGAGGGAGAATACCTTAGACCCCGATTAACGTATGCCTCAACCCTACCATACACTAGCATCCCAACATAATTATCTAACCAACTCCTAGATACTTCAACCATAATTCACTCACCTTAAAGGAGCTTTAGGGAGCCAGTGACCTTATCCACCAGGTTCTCGGGTGCTGGCCCAACACCTAAAGCAGTTAACGTTCCTGGAGGTAATTGAGTTAGGCCCGCATCCCTGATTAAGGATGCAGGGATCCCTAACTCAATCGCCTCCCCATAAAGATTAATGAGTTCCTTCTCAGAATTCACTTTAAGCACAACCTTCTTCTGTCCTTCCTCAACCCACGCCCACAGCCACTCCTCCCTACTCCTTAGTGCCTCCAGGGCTGCTGAAACAGCTGCATGAGCTACTTGGGAAGCAAGCTTTCCTTTCCCCATCCTAATATCGGCACGAACAACAATGGATTGCTTGAACGTCAACTTTATTTCCTCAACCACCGTTCTTCTCTAATTCCTTAAGGACCTCATTAAGTAAGGCACTCCTTTTAGACTGCTTGCACTCAAGATAACACCTCTCATCAAGTATATGGTCACGCATGCATCCATTCCTGCACTCCATCTCATAAACCCTCTCATCGATCTCAACAACACCGTAAGGACCTCTTCTGCCGAGGACCCTAACCCTGAGGATCCTGTGTAGCTTCAGCGAACTAAGTAATTTACTGACGTTCCCATACTCACCCCTACTGAATATGAAGAAACCCTCCTTACTGAAGGCTTCATACATCCTAGCCCTTAATTCCTCCATGGATGATGCCATAACGCTTCACCGGTAACTTAAGCTTACGGAAAACACACTTAATAAAATCGAGCACCTCCTCACTAATTGCTTGAGTGACTCGAACCTTAAGCTTTCTGTAGACAGCTCTCCCCACCTCAACACCATCCCAATCAAGAACCCTCAAATCACCCTTAATTATGGTTTTCGGATTCATCCTGAAGTCCGCAAGCACGACGTACGTGTCGGCAGGGACGTTAATAACGAAGCACTCAGCACTTCCGTTAACGTACGTTGGTTCAGCACCGTATTTCTTAATTACTGGAGGATCCACGAAATCGCAACCCTTCCCCAAAACAAAAAATATTGTTCTCCTCTTATGTAGGCCTGACTTACTGCGTGAGTTCTCAGTGCATACCTTAACCTTCCCCAACCCTACACACCTAACCCTCAATAACTATTAATGCACCATCCCCGAACTCGTACCTAGATATCCTGACTGAACCGGAACACTTAACATCAACGTACTCCTTAATTCCCTCACTCACTAGTTTCCCGTCACTACCGTATCTCGAGACCAACATCCTACCGCCGGAGAAATGAACTATTAAGGCACCAGCCACCTTCACACCTGGTTTAGTTAATTAACCACAGGTTTTAAAAGTGAAGGGAATAACTTTTTAAGTTTACCGCAACTAAAGCATCGTTGGTTTAATATGTTCGTGAACTCAGGTGTACTGCATGAGTAGGTACAAAAAATATTCTAACCCTTATAGCATAGACGTTCAACGATACAGTATTTACGGTGCCCAAAAAAAGAAGAGGAGAGAGCTACAGTTAGGTGACGAATTCGTGACGCTTGTGGAGGAGATGGATAGTGAGGGGCGCGGAATAAGCTACAGACATAATAAGAAAATCATAATACCTAGGGCCGTTCCTGGAGAGAAAGTCAGGGTCAGGGTAGTTAAGGTCTTAGATAATGAAGTGTATGTTGCCGTTACTGAGAGGTTAGCGGAACCTAAGAGGTAATTAATGAAGGTATTTTTGCCTCACCGTAATTTCTAATAGGTGATTAATGCTTGAGCAATAAATCCTCTGGGAGCGTTTATGAGGAACTTCTTTGGGCAGAAAAATACAGGCCTAGAAGCCTTGACGAAATAGTCAATCAGGAAGACATTGTCAGCAGACTAAAGTTATTCGTTAAGGAGAAAAACATGCCTAACCTTCTATTCGCTGGCCCCCCCGGAACAGGCAAGACTACATCAGCTCACGCCCTAGCTCATGACCTGTATGGGGAGGACTACAGGATGTACATGCTTGAGCTTAACGCTTCAGTAGCTCAGGAAACCCCGTTAGCTGCCGGGATCGAAGGCGACTATGGTTGGATAACTTTTGAGGAATTAGGTGAGGAATTCTTCAGAAACAAGTCAAGAGTTATGAAGTTAGGTGGTGGCGAGTACGTTCGGGTGAATAACTTAGAGGTTTTGACATTAAGCAGAAGAACTAAATCCGTAATTTGGGGTAAGGTTAAGTACTTAATAAGGCATGAAGTTCCTTACGTGCTTAAAGTTAGGGTTAGGGACGCAGGCAATATTGAGCTCACAGGAAATCACTCAATCATTACATTAGCTCCTAATGGCAACCTTATTGTTAAGAAAGCCTCCGAACTGAGGGTGGGTGACGAGTTAATTGTTTTAACAACACCACTAAGGCAACCTTCAGCACCTAAGGAGCTGAGGAAGTACCTTAAGGTGTCTAGGGTTGAAGACATTAGCGTCGAGGAGTACGGGAACCTAGTTTATGATGTTTCAGTACCTAATAACGAAACTTTCTTTGCCGGGGTAACCCCTGTTCTTCTACATAATTCTGACGAGAGAGGTATTGACGTAATAAGGACTAAGGTTAAGGAGTTCGCCCGGAGTAAGTTACCCGCTAACGTGCCTTTCAAGCTAGTGTTGCTTGATGAGGCCGATAACATGACGGCTGATGCTCAGCAAGCACTGAGAAGGCTTATGGAGATGTATGTTGCGGTAACTAGGTTCGTTCTTATTGCCAACTACCCCAGCAAAATCATTGAACCCATTCAGTCCAGGTGCGCAGTATTTAGGTTTACACCACTGAAGAAAGAGGACATAGTAGCTAGGCTCTCTTGGATTTGTGAGCAGGAGGGGGTGAAGTGCAATGACGATGCCCTAGAAACGATTTACGAGATCTCTGAGGGAGACATGAGGAAAGCGATAAACATACTTCAGTCTGCGGGAGCTTTGGGTGCTGTCACAGTATCTAACGTGTATAAGGTTGTTGGTTTAGCTCATCCCCGTGAGGTTAGGCAAATGATAAATACGGTGCTATCCGGTGACTTCCTTAAGGCAAGGGATATGCTGAGGAGCCTGATGACCACCTACGGGCTCTCTGGAACCGACATAGTTAAGCAAATACATAGGGAGCTATTCAGCAGTGAGGTAGAGCTGCCTGAAGATATGAGGGTTGAGTTAGCTGATTACGTTGGTGAAATACAGTTCAGGATTGTTGAGGGCGCTGATGACGAGATACAGCTTAATGCGTTACTAGCTAGGTTCGCGTTGGCCGGCAGCTCCTTAAGGAAGTCAAGGAAGTAAGTGTGGCGACATGTACAGGCTTCCTTGGGTTATTAAGTACAGGCCTAAAAGGGTTGATGACGTAATTAACCAAGCTCAAGCTAAGGCACTAGCCATTAAGTGGATTAAGGGCTGGATATCAGGAAACCCGGTTAAGAAGGCTGCACTTTTTTACGGCCCTCCGGGAAGCGGGAAAACATCGTTGGCTGAGGCGTTAGCCAGGGAATACGGTTTTGAGTATTTAGAAATGAACGCGAGCGACTATAGGAGGGCCTCAGACATCCAGAGGATTGCGGTCATGGCGGCAACACAGAAGGGGCTATTCGGTAGAGGAAAGCTTATTGTGCTTGATGAGGTTGACGGCCTTTCTGGCTTAGCTGATGAGGGGGCTATTCAGGCAATACTGGACCTAGTTAATAGGGCAAGGAACCCGATAGTTATGACCGCTAATGATCCCTGGAACCAGAAGTTAAGGCCTCTTAGGGATGCTGTATTAATGATCGGGTTCAGAAGATTAACTAAGACAGACGTTAAGAAGGTTCTGCGAAGGCTCTGTGAGCTGGAGAGACTTAACTGCAGGGAGGACGCAATCAATTACATAGCTGATAAAGCCTCAGGAGACCTGAGGTCAGCAATAAATGACCTGGAGGCCGTGGCCGAAGGCTACGGGGAAGTAACCTTAGAGCTCGTTAAGGCTTTGCTTAGACCTAGAGATAGGGTCTTCACTCCCTTCGATGTTGTGAGAAAAATATTTATCTCTAAGTATGCCTGGCAGGCTAGGCAGGCAACCAGCCAGACTGACTTAACGCCTGATGACCTTAAGCAATGGATTAACGAAAACCTGCCCATACAGATACAGGAGCCTGAGGACCTGTGGAGGGCTTACGACAAGCTATCTAAGGCTGACGTGTATTTCGGCAGGATAGTTAAGTCAGGCTCTTGGGACCTGCTTCCTTACGCCATAGAGTTAATGACGGCTGGCGTCTCACTATCTATAAAGAAGGACGTTAAAGCTAAGTACAGGTGGACCAGGTATAGGTTTCCTCAAAGGATCTTAATGATGTATAGAACTAAGGAAGCCAGACAAATTAGGGAGTCGCTGGCCCTTCTTATAGGCGAGCATATTCACGCATCAAGAAGGAAAGTAAAGAATGACGTGCTGCCTTACATGAAGGTAATATTCGACAATAATCCAGAGCTGGCCGCTAAGTTAGTGGTCGGATTAAATATGCCAGAAGAGTACGTTAAGTACTTAACTCCAGCAAATCATAAAACCATAATTTCTGCGGCAAGGAAGTTGAGAGAGGAACTCGCTAAGGAAGCAGGAACTAAGGAGGTGGAGAAAAAGGAAGTTAAGGGGAGGAAGAGGACCTCAGGCAAGAGAAAGAAAAGGAAGTCCGGTGGGGGGCTAGAAGAGTTCATTCAGAAATAATTCATTCACTTAAGTCCCTAACCACTTCCTCAAGTAACCTGACTTTAGGGTTCATCCAATTAGGTCTGTAGATCTTGACTCTCCCTACCTTAATCTCCTCAATAATTCCTGCATTAACTAAGTAATTAAGGTGCTTGACGGTCGTGACATAATTAAGTCCAGTGGCCTTAATCAGTTGCGTCAAGTTCATTTCTCCCTCACTCAACAGTTCCTTCAGTACCTTAGCCCTACCCTTACTTGAGAAGAGCTCCTCGAACGCATTATTGGATGGCATGATCATCACCTAAGCAATTTCTTGTTCCTTATCACGTTATCAAGCCTCTGAATGAGGACATTAAGCGGTACAGCACCAAAACCTATGTAGGTGCTTCTCCCTCGCTTACCCTTAACTGACGACTTAGTCATTATTATCCCTCTCTGACGGAGGTCAATAATATACATATATACCTTAGTGTGTCCTCGAGGTGATTCGCCTAGCTCTAAACAAAGCTTCCGGTAAATTTCCTCGACCTCCCCAGTAGTTACGTAGTCGGTTTCGGAGACAGTCAGAGCTATGGCTATGGCCTTAAGCACCAGCAGCTCGTGGAGAGGCAAGTAATGAATTGTGTCCAAAACATCTATTAAGGCAGGGTATTCCTGCGCGACGACCGCCCTAACGTGATCTAACGTTACCCTGTTTGCCCTACCCTCAATCATGTCTTTATCCGCCAGTTTTCCAGCAGCATGAAGTATCGCTAAGGCCTTCCTAGCATTCCCGTCTCCTCCAGTATCATAGCCCGTTAAGTGAGCTATGTAATCAATTACTTCCTCACCAACAACGCCTGGATAGAAAGCTAACTCAACCCTATCACTAAGTATGTCGTAAAGCTCGCTTGCCTTATACGGGTCGAATGTAACCACGTTCTTCATTAAGTAACTGCCTGTAAAGCTATCTAACTTAGAAAGTATGTGGGTTGGGGAACCCCTAACCACATACATGAAGCTCAATCTCTTAGCGCTCATCTTAAACACATCATAGAACCTGAGCACTAAGTACCTGTCTTCCGGGCTGGAGGCATTAATGAAGTAATCGAACTCATCTAACGTCACAAGAGCGTAGAGGTCCTCACGCTCCATCACCTCAAGAATTGCTGAAATCATTTCATGAACTGACAAACCCCTATCAGGTATGGGGAGACCTAACTGGTTTTTGAGGTCTCTGAAGATGCTTGCCGCGTTATTTGATCTTGAGCAATTTATGTGAGCGTAATGCAGGCTTAAGCCCTTCTTGTTTGCGGCAGTAGTTACTGCCCTACCGAAAGCCATTGCCGTCACTGTCTTTCCCGTACCCACAGCACCTATCAGAAGTACCTTAGCGCTCACTGAGCCTGGCTTAATGAGCATCGGCTTGAAGACCCTAGCCAACTGCTTGAACTGCTGGTCTCTGTGCCTGATGTTTGAAGGAACGTATTCGGGGTAAAGCACTGACTCATCAATAAAGACCGAAGGCCTTGAAATCTCACTTTCAATTAACTCATCGATCTCCCTCATTTTCTTTCATCTTACCTAATAATAATAGGGGATGTAATACGTTAAATACTTTCTCCGTAAGCTAGGGGCAACAAAACTTATTTCTTAAAGAAAGGTGAAAGTGAAGTTCCTTAAGGCTTAAGTCTGAGGAGAGCCTTAAGCGCTACCTCAGCAGCCTTGTTTGCGTAGTCCTTCAGTTCCTCAGCACTAGCGAACCCTATGTCCTCTATTAGGGAATCGCTAACCATCAGGAGCGCCGATGTCTTCACCCTCCTTAAATTACCTAGGAGGAAAAGACCCGCGCACTCCATCTCAACAGCCACCACACCCCTCCCCCACCATTTCTCCGCGAAGTCCTTGCTCTCAGCATAGAATGCGTCGCTCGTTAGCACAGGACCTAACTTATGTCTGAGACCCGATTCCTTAGCTGCCTGAACAAGGTTTGAGGTTAGTTCATAATCCGGGGACGTAGGTCCACACACGGGCTCATTCAGGTATTGGTAGTATGCTCCTCCAGGATAATAAACACATCCCGTAGGTATAACTAAGTCACCAATTCTGGAACCTCTATAGAAGGCCCCGCAGGAGCCTAACCTAATGATTGCCTTAGCCCCCGCCTTAATGAGTTCTTCAGCGACTATTAAGGCTGAAGGAACCCCCATACCGTGAGTCACTATAGATACTGGAACACCCCCGTATTTCCCCGAGTAAGCTATTAACCCCCGGTTCCTGTTAACTAGTTTAGGGGACTCCAGCAAGCCGCTGACTTGCTCTACCCTAGAAGGGTCCCCGGCAATAATCACTCTCTCGGCAATGTCTCCCCCCCTCACATCCCTTAAATGAATTAAGCCCATTAAGAGAACACCAACTAATATGGGGGGTATACGCCTAAATACGTTACTGAGTGTGCTTGAGCGTGAACTCCTCCCTTAGCCCAGGTACTTTATTTATGCCTAACTCCATAAGTAGTTCGCATAGCTTACAGTATTTCCTTCCGTAAGCTGTTGGTTCACCGCAACGCACGCACCTAGGTAATTCCGGTAAGGAAGAGTACTTAGGTATCAATCCATGAACCAACTCATCAACTCGCTCAAGAAACCTAAGCAATGAACCAGGTGCCTCCATCTCGAGCCTGTAGAGGTACTTCCTCAGTTGGGCTCTGAGCGAGGGCATTTCCTGAATGTAAGGGCATTCCCTCTCCTGAAAGACGAAACCCTTTAAGTAAGCGTAAGTAGCTACCTCAACCTCATAAACCTTCCTTAATGGCTTAACTCTCCTAACGAATAACGGGCTTAATAAGGGGCCGGCTGGATGACCCTGGACGAGCCTCAAGAGATCTCCCCTCAAAATATTCATTAATGCTGTCTGGGCCTCATCATCAAGCGTGTGGGCTGTGAGAACTCTCCTGAAGCCTAACTCCCTAGCCAATTGATTCATGATTCTCCTGCGGGTGATTCCGCAGTAAGTGCATGGACTTACCTTAAGACCCCTCCTTCGTGAGAGATCAACCAGTTCCTTCAGGCTGTAACCAACATACTCTTTAAAACTAATTACGTATAGGTCCACCCCAGAATCCTTCGCCAACTCCTTAACCCAACCTGCCTGCTCAAGTCTCCCGTAATCAGGGATCCCTTCCTCAATCAGCACAAAACCCATTCTTCCTGGATCATGAATCTTAAACAAGACATCAATCAAAACATAACTGTCTTTTCCTCCCGAAACACCCACCAACACGTTATCCTTAGCCCCAAACATACTGAATCTATTGACCTCATTCCTTACCCTAGAAACAACATCATTAATGAAGCACTCCCTACATAAGGCCCTCCCCGTATGCCGCTGAAAAACTACGGCTTCCTTGCCGCACTCGCTACACCTAACTCCTGACTTCTGCAACAACATCATGACCTCATGCTTCACAAATGCACTAAGGGTTTAACTTAGTTAAGTTTTAAAGCCTAATCAACTTAGGATTCTGGGATATGTATGAAGGCGTTAGTTAGGAAGCCAAGGCAAATTAAGGAGAGAGGGATTGAGAGGGGCTTGAGGTTCGGGAGAGGGTTCAGTAAGCTTGAGCTTGCTGAAGCCGGCTTAACGATTAAGGAAGCCCTGAAGGCAGGAATTCCTGTAGACCTCAGAAGGAGAAGCAAGCATGAGTGGAATATCCGAACACTGAAAGAAATTATTAAGTCCCTTAAGAAGTAGAGGCTACGTTAGAAAGGAACCGAAACCTCCGTGATTCTTCGGGAACCACAACCTAAACCTAAGTGAGTCGTAGTCACTGACTGTTAACTCCCTAATGCCTAGCTCCCAGAAAACCCTCACAATACCTGCATAACCCCCAAACAGCTTCAGGCTCTTCTTCAGAAGATACTGCTTCCTTAATTTATTCAGAACCGGATTAACTCTCCTAACGTACTCCATAATGTCTGCTGAATTAATCACTGCAGGGATAGCCTCAACCTCCTTAACTATCGGGTATAATCCCCCGCCAGTCAGGGGCTTAACAGAAGCTATCGCGTCCCCTACACCAACAACTTTCCCTGAGGCCGGTTTACAGGGCTTTACTGAAGGAATCAGGCCCCCGAAGAAGCTCTTTTCCTCACCTACGGTTCCTGCATCAGTAAGGTATGTCCTAACTAACTTCCTTAATTTGGTGAGGGACGCTTTCTCATCTGCGTAACCCACAATGACTCCATTATCTCTGTAAGGAACTGCCCAACCAAAAAAGCTGGAGCTCACTTCCCTGCCAACATAAACTAATGGGTGCCCAGGAACATGCCCCTTAACCCTAATTACGGATTGTAGAGCCCTTAAATACTCCCTCCCCTCACACATTCTCAACGCGGTTGAGTAATTCATTGCTGAACCCTCAGAAAGGATCACTAAATCATATTTTCTAGGGCCTACATCCCCTGAAGCCATTAACTGACCATCACTAGATAAACCATTAACTCTTGACTTAAGCAAGACATTAACCCCTTCGGAAGTAGCTACATCCGTAAGTTCTTGCTCAAGAAGAACCCTATCAGTAACGTAAACCTTACCAGGTATTTTCAGGGTTAATGATTTGCTGCTCCCAGCTACCCTAACGACGTACTCCCTGAAGGAACGAAGGATAAAGTCTTTACTTAGGCCCCCAGCAATTTTCTGCATAGAATTTATGGTTTCAGAACTAAGTAATCCTGTGCAGTGCCTTGGTAACCCCACCTGCGGATGTTCCTCAAACACGTCCACAAAAACACCAGCCCTAGACAGCACTATGGACGACAGCAGTCCAGCAGGTCCTCCACCGACCACACCCACCCTCACTACATCACCCAAACCTAAGCCCGTAATGTTTGTTAGTCAGGAAGTAATTAAGTAACCCTGAAGATAGAATAAGCCTACCCCTAGGCGGGGTGCCGCCTAGGAGGGGGTTGGGGGCTTATTGCCTCCCATAAATTAACCATTATTCGGGGGTAATAAACCCTTCTGACAATAAATTTAGCCATATCTCAAGTACTTACGAATCATATTCGGTAAAAATCACTCAATATATGACCTGTCAGCTATGCCGTACTCATACCTTCTTGCTTTTAAGGCCTTAACTATGTATTTGAATGCTACTTCAGGGTTTGTGTGTTCCCCGCAAGAATAAACATCGACTGCAGCAAAGGAGTGCTCAGGCCAGGTATGGATCGTTATGTGGGACTCCAGAACAACACCAACAATACTTACGCCCGGATAAATCCTCCATATCTTTATATCGAGTAAGGTCATATTACCTTTCTTAGCAGCCTCCTTAACAACCCCCCTCAAATATTCGGAATCGGAAAGAAGCTTTGGGTCACACCCATATAAGTTACCGTAGATGTGCTTACCGAAGACCCTGTAAGTTAAGGCCTCAGCATCCTTCTTAATAATTCTAACCTCAGCCATACCCCCCAACCCCCTTAATTAAGGGGGTATTTTGCTTAAAAATGTACCCCCCTAAAACTATCTTTTTTCGCTAGGTCCAACATATGTTAGTGGGTGTTAGGTTGGCGCTCCCTGGACACTTACTCACTAAGTATGTGAGGGAGTTACTTGATCCAGAAATTCAGGTTCAGCCCGCCGGGATTGATTTAAGAGTTAAGAAAATCTTCACGTTCCTGTCTAAAGGTAAGATATCCTTTAGGGGTAAGGAACTCCCTGAAGTTAGGGAGTTACCTAAAGGGAGTGATGGCTGCTGGGAATTAGGTCCGGGAGAATATAAGGTTAGGTTCTCGGAAATTGTTGAGGTACCTGCTGATGCAGTAGGTATTTGCCTGCCAAGGTCTAGCTTACTGAGGTCAGGGATTGATGTGAGATGCGCTTTATGGGATCCCGGTTACGTAGGTAGGGGGGAGGCACTATTGAGTGTTCTTAACCCTAACGGTTGCTTAATCTGTAGTGAAGCAAGAATAGCTCAGTTAGTTTTCATTAAGTTAATTTCCTCCCCCAAGAAACTATATTCTGGGTCTTACATTGGTGAAAACGTTAATGAATGACTGCATGAGCTGCAGCATAGAGGTGCGTGAGGACCGAGTCGGTGCTGTAGCTCCCTACATCAAGAAACTACTTAATTTACTGGGTATTGACACATTCACTGACCCAAGATATTACCCACCACCTAATGAGAGCGAGGAAGATATCTTGAGGTACTTCATATTTATGGTGGCTATAGATCATAGGACAAGCCTAGACAACAGCTTCGAGGGTTTAGTGGATGGCGAGTTCTTCCACGGCGCTGACTTACTCTATAGGTTAGGGATAACTAAGTATTACGAGAACCCTGAATTCTTCAGTCCTGAGCATATGGCTGAGTTAACGCTTAACGAACTTAATTCGTGGTTGAGCGTTATAGGACTCGACGGCAGGGTGAGGAGCGTTTGGGATCCTGAAGTAAGGGTTAAGTTACTGAGGGACTTAGGTAAGCGCCTCCTGAAGTTATTTGGTGGTGAAGTCACTAACCTAATAAACCTGGCTCGAAACAGGCTTAAAGAACCTTCAGGCTTAGGCATAATAGATTACATGAGGTCCTTCCTTCCTTACTCAGACCCTGTCGAAAAGAAGAGCTACCTCTTCATTAAGTTCATCTCCAGAAGGAAGCTATTTAATTACTTAGACCCGGAGAACTCTGAGGTACCTGTAGATAACCACCTAACAAGAATAGCTTTACGGCTAGGTATAGTTTCTGTTGAGGGTAGCCTAAGGAATAAGCTCGTCTCTGGAGCCCCCTTCACGTGGGAAGAAGATATTTCCTTAAGATTAGCTGTAAGGAAGGCCTTCAAACTACTTTCGAAGCTTATCAATACCGATCCCTTGATCCTTGATGACTTACTCTGGCTTTTCGGCAGACACTGCTGCACGTTCAAGAGACCCGTATGCGTCAGCGGGTGTGGAGGTAAGTGCAGGGAGCTGAGATTATGTAGTGACGGGTGCCTCCTGAGGGAGGTCTGCCCTCCTGAAAACAGGTTCCTAACCGAGCATAACTACAGGAACACCTATTATTACTGAGGGCTTAATCCATCATGTAGGGTCGGTGAATGTCTTGAGCAGCAACGAAAGCATGAATAAAGATTCTGGTGCCATACGTAAGGTGATTGAGGGATTAGATCGTGACTCACTGCAGACCCTAAAGTATTTCGTCCAGAATAAATCGGTTGGGGAATTGCTTGCCGTGAGGGAGTTAAGAGGCCTGTACAGAATAAAGGACCCACTTAAGGTATTGAGTAGGTTGCTTGAGTTAGGGTTGCTTGAGAGAGGCATAGGTTGCTACAACATACGGCCTGAAGTGATTAAGGCACTCAAGCAAGCAACTGGTAGGTAGGTAGGTAGTTTTGGCCACCCAAAGAATTAAAGGCTATATATTGCTTACCAGACCCCATAACCTAGCTGCATTAGTTGTGACTACCTTAATAGGTTGGTTAGCTGTTGCTGCGTACCTCCCAACCCAACAACTCATTAATCCCTTATACCCTATAGGGACTGTGCTCCTGGTTGCTGCTGGAGGATACGTGATTAACGATTACTTCGATTATGAGGTTGACTTAATTAATAAGCCCTACAGACCCATACCTTCAGGGGCCGTTAGCCGTAATGGGGCTTTAGCCTTCAGCCTTGTCTTAGGTGCTTCAGGAGTTCTTCTAGCATTACCTTCAGGACCCATCACGACCTTATTTGCTTTAGGTAATGGCGTACTGATTTACCTGTACTCCTATAAGCTCAAGGAGCTTGGATTCATCGGTAATTTGGTTGTCGCGTATGAAGGGGCTTCATCAATAATTTACGGTGCTGTGGCTGCATTAGAGTTCAGCGGTAGTTTAGGCTTAACCTACGTTTCTGCAGTACCATCCCTATACGCTTTCCTCCTATTATTAGGTAGGGAAGTAGTTAAGACAATAGAGGATTATAGGGCTGACGAAGCTAGGAAAGTTAAGTCAATACCTAGGCTCTTCGGGGTTAAGCCCGCATCCTACTTGAGTGCTGGGTTACTGGCTGCCGTGACAGCAATATCTCCACTCCCTTACTTCACCGGCTACGGAATCATTTATCTTTCCTTAGCAATACTAACAGATGCGTTGCTTCTCTACTCAGTCATCAAGTTAATTAGGATACCGTCAAGAACGGGGGTTGAGGTTATTGCAGGTAAGCTTAGGTCCGTTCTTAAGGTAGCGATATTTACGGGATCGTTTGCCTTCTTCCTTGATTTACTGGTTCGAGCAATTAGCAGTTACTTAACCTGAACTGCCTCAATAGCTTGTCCCCAAACACTACTATAGATTAACCTATAGATTACTGGGTTACCAGCATTCGCTTCAGGTAAGACCCTAAACACCCTTAACTCGCCAGGCCTTAACTCCCTGATCGATTCCCTAAACACCAGTTGCCCGGTAGAGATACCTACTAACAGGGCGTTCCTTACTGGTGAAGTACCTACGTTCTTAACCGCTAACTTAACGGTTCCCCCTTCCTTAACTGCCTCAAGCCTCAGTAATGGTCCTGGCTTCACTGGCTTATAGAAAATTACTTCATTAATGAATGCCTTCCTACTAAGGCCTTCTTCATCAACTAGTTTAAGGGTTACGTTCTTTAGGCCCTTCCTTAAGGGGATCCTCACCCTCCTGAAGTCAGTAGCTACGAAACCCTCCAACACCTCACTGAATTCTTTCCCTGCCTTCACCACTAGTTTTGAGTTCCTTGAAGGCATCGTGGCCGAGAGAGTTAATTCGGCCTCCCCAGACCCATCATTAGGGAGCTCCAGAACCACCTCCTCACCAGATTGGAGGACTACTGGCCCTCCCCAGTAAGTTATTTCTGCTTCAGAACCCTCCAGAGGGGATAAACCGATGACGCTTATGCTCTCCACCCTCACAGGTGTTGCTGACTCACAGGAAACCTTCACCTCATATCTTCCCGTAGACCTCGTTAAGGCTGAAACATCGAAAACCATTATGGCTTGGGAAGTGCTTCCTGCATTAACGATTGACTGAGGCTTAAACTCCCTAGTTAGGGTAACCCTTCCAAAACTCACTTTCCACATGAATCCCCTATACCTTAATTCGTTCCCTGAAAGAACTAAGGCCAGTAAAGCGTGATCCAGCACATCATCAATACTTACTTCCTCACTGATTGTGTTTGGGTTCCCGTAGCCACCAACGATTGCTGAAGGTATGAGGAACGTGTGGTGAAGAACACCACCGAACTTCCTCGAAAGGTAAGGGGCAAGCTCGCCAGTAGGCAATAGATTCACCTAACCCTTAATATTAAGGGTGAGGTTTTAAACGATTATAATTCTCTTTCGCTCCTAAACACTTCCTAAGTCAGGAGGCGCTAGTGCCTTCAGGGCCTTAAGAGCCCTCAACCTTTCCTTACTCCCTAATTTAGCGTCCTGAATCACTTGAGTTAATTCATTAATTACTGACTTCACGACATCCTCCCTTACAGGGTAAGGGATACCGTCCTTACCTCCTACAGCATAGGAGTACTTGAGTGGGCTGAATGGATGTGTTACTGGATCCTTAAGGGAAGGGGGTTCCCTATATATTAGTTCTGAAATAAGCGCTAAGGCCCTAAGGACTTCAGGACCGATGCCCTTCAGCAGTAGGGCTTCCTCAAGGCGTGAGGGCCTAATTTCGTACACGCTGTTAAGGACCTTAAGGAGGCCTGAAGATAAGCGTATTGGTCTATAGTAAGGTATCTTAATTATTTCCCTAGGTGGCTTAACTTCCTCTCCAAACAGTATTCTCTGACCTTTAAGGTAGGCGTTAACGACGGCCAACTCCCTGAAGACCTTCTTCGGCGACTCATTCATTAGGTCAAGCATTACCTTCCTTGAGCTTAAGGAGGACCTAGCCGTTAAGTTAAGGGGTCTCCCACCCATGTCCGAAGCCACTCCGGAGTGAGGCTCCAGAGTAACTTCCTCCGAAACAAACCATGCCAGGTGGTAACGTCTCGCAAACCTGGTTTCTGGATTCATTCCTTGCTGAATAATCACCCACTCGCCCCTAGAATTAATCGCTACTGCATGATGATATAGGCGGAAGCCGTCCTGAAGCAAGTCATTATCTGCCTTAGCACCTAATCTGGAGACCCTAATTAAGGATTCCGTTAAGGAGGACGATAGGCCTAAGGCCTCAGAAAGCATTCTTAATTCCTCCGGAGTCTTTAAGGATGCCTTACCTTTACCTCCAGCCACCCTGATATCAGCGTTCAACCCGTTAAGGGCTTCCCTAATCACTGCTGTCGTTACTGTTGTTGATCCGCTGCTGTCCCAATCCATACCTATCACGTTATTGAATGCCTGAAACCATAGAGGATTAGAGAATCTCTTAAGTACCTGAGTAGGCCCTAACTCCATAAGCATGATCTCAAGCACTGCCTTACCTAAACGCATCATGTACTTCAGCAACCACGGCGGTACGTGCCCTGAATGCAGAGGTAAGTCAGCGTAGCCAGTAATGCCCAAGCTCCTCCCCTAAATAACTTACTGTTTCGGGAAGGATGAATCTTTCTCCTCACTTAAGGCCTTAACCCTCAGGTGAGTGCCCTCAAGAGATAATATCTTGACCTTAGTGCCTGGCTTAATCACCTCATCAGACACTGCCTTCCAGTACTCCCCCCCAACCTTAATGAAGCCAGGCCTTTCGGGAGCTATTTCATCGACCGCGACACCCACAACCCCGACAGGGGTGAAGGGCTTCGGCTTACTTCTTTTTGCCTCAATAATCTTGTAAAGGACGAAGCCAGTGAAAGCACCTAAGAAACCACCGATGGTTAAGGCAATAACCCTTAAGTTACTTACGTAGCCTGGCGGAGGGCTTGTCCCTACAGGAATAGTTACCGGGGATAGGGCTATGCCTAAAGCTATTAGCGTAATTCCTGAAACACCTAATATCCCGAAGCCAGGAGTTATGAATAACTCAACGAAAAGAAGTATTGCGCCCAAAGTCAGGAAGGCTAGAGCCATTAAGTTAGGGCTGAAGCCCGAACCAAGAATCCCTAACAGGAGGAATAGGAGGGCTAGTGGTAAGACAGGCAACTTACCTGAGAGTAAAGCGAATAGGGTACCTAAAACACCTATGGTCATCATTATGCTCGACACTATGGGGTTCTCGAAAACAGAGATTGTTCTTGACCTGAGGCTGCAGTGGTAAGGTGTAACTTCAGTTATTTCTAGGGTGTAGTTGCCTGAGGAGGTCCTTACTTCCCGGCCCTTGAGCTTATTAAGTAAGTCGTTCGTGTCCGTAGCTATGAAGTCAGCAACATGCCACTTAACTGCCTTATCAGCGGTTATTGCTTTAGCGTTCCTGACGAACTCCTCAACCAAAGTAATGTTCCTGCCCCTTAATTTAGCGTAGGAGTCTGCCTTAGTGACTACGGCATTAATTATTTTTGATGCGTTAACGTAGGTTACTTGCCCGGTCATTGGGTTGTACTCCACAGGCTGCATGTCCCCAATTACCGCGTTAGGTGAGACAGCAATCACGTTAGCTGGAAGCATGATTAGGGTTGCTGCGCTGAAGGCGTTCCCGCTGTAGACGTAAGCTATTACTGGGACCTTAGATGAGGCGAAAGCGTCACCTATGGCGAAGCCTGCAGCAAGAAGGCCCCCATAACTATTTATCTCCACTATTAAGGCCTCATTCCTTGATTCCGCAAGGCTTAACGCGTTCAGCACGCACTCCTTAACGCCATCGTCTATCGTGTCCCATGGGGGCGCTATACGAACGGATATTGCTGAATGAATTACTTCACCACCATAACTTACTGGGGGTTGAGCGATGACCCCGTAGGCTGTCTGAAGGAGCGACACAACTAATATTGTGAGGGTAATGACCTCCGCAACCTCCTTAGCTCTTGCTGAGGCCTTAAGCATTAATTAATCCCTTAATTGACTTATCTTTAAAAATTAACTTTCTCCGCCCTTCTTAATCTTCTCGCTTATTTCTTTAGTTACTGCCGCTGTCTCACCAATTATTGAGGATCCTTTCTCAGTCACGACAACTAAGGACTTCTCCCTAGCTATCTCAACTAAGGTTTGGAGCTCCCTTAACCTCATTGCGGCAGGATGCTTCTCGTACACGAGTGCTGCCTCACCTAACCTGTCGGCTGCCTGCCTCTCACCCTCAGCCTCAATAATCCTTGCTCTCCTCCAGCGCTCTGCCTCAGCCTGCTTAGCCATTGCTCTAGTCATGTTCTCAGGTAACTCAACGGACTTAATGGTTACTGAAACCACCTTAATGCCCCAAGGCATCGTTATTTCGTCAAGAATTGACTGTATTTTCTTGTTTATGTCTTCTCTCCTCTGAAGCAAGTCATCAAGCTCTGCCTGACCCACAACATCCCTAAGAACAGTCTGTCCAAGCATGGTTATTGCGTAGTTGTAGTTAGCTACCTTAATCACCGCGGAGATCGGGTCCACAACCCTATAGTAAACTACGGCATCAACGCTTACGCTCACATTATCCTTAGTGATTATGTCCTGCTTAGGTACGTCAACAGTAACTACACGTAAGTCTATCTTCATGAACGAATCAACGAAGGGTATTATGAAGAAGAGGCCGGGTCCCTTAGCACCCAATAACCTACCTAACCTAAATATCACTGCCCTCTCGTACTCCTTAACGATCTTGATTGCTGCCGCAAGTATGGGGAGAACAATAACTATAATGATGAACAGCAATGAAATCTCGAATATATTCACACACTCCACCACTGAATAGTGAGTTGAGGGAGTAATAAACTCTTTAATACAGTTAAAAACCAATTAAAAGCCACTAAAGCCACCAATAATAGGGAAGGGGCTAGGGGTTTGAGTTCCTCAGGAAAGAGATCAAGGCAGAGAGGCTACAGGGCAGAGAGAGAATTAGTTACCACATTATGGAGGCTGGGTTTCGCAGTAATGCGTGCACCAGCAAGCGGGGCAAAAATAAGGAAGGCAGACTACCCAGACATTGTCGCGATAAAGAACGGCAAAGTAGCCGTGTTCGAGGTCAAATCAAGGAAGAAGACCGGCCCAATATACTTGGAGAACGAGCAAATAAAGAAGCTGAGGACGTTTGCGGAAAGAGCAGGAGGAATAAGCTACATAGCCGTGAAAATCCCTAGGAAAGGGTGGAAATTCATTAAGGCAGAAGAACTCACACAGACAAAAGCAGGAAGATACAGAGTAACTAAGGAACAAATAGAGGGGGCCCCAGGACTGCCGGGAGTCCTTTCAGACCTAGGCCTAATAAAGGACCTGGAAAAATTCATGAGGAATCAAACCAACACTTAAAAACCGGCTTCAAAAACCAATTTAGGGGCCCGTCGTCTAGCCCGGTTAGGACGCCGCCCTCACGCTTCAAGTTCACGCGTGAATCCTCACGCAGGAAGTTACAACCCAAAGGCCGAGATACCCCCTGAAAACCTGGTTGTAATGTTCTATAACTGGTGCATTGATGAGTTAGGGAACACGGAGCAGACGTGTAGGGATAGGGCGAACTACCTCAGGAAGCCACTTAACCCGAGTAATGACCACAGCATTAAGGCATACAGACTATATTATAGGTTTAGGGGGTGGGACCCTTCAGGACTGCCTAAGGGCAGGCGGTCAGGCATTGACTTAAGCATCCCATCAAGTGATGAGGTTAGGGAATCGCTTAGGGAAGCATGCGGTTATTCTGAGGCATTATGCCTTACGTATAGGTTGCTTATTGAGTCAGGATCTAGGCTTACTGAGGTCCTTCAGGTGCTGAATAATTATGATGTGAGTAAGGATAAGCAGCAGTCAGGCGGTTTCTACGTCTATGACTTAGGTAAGATAACTAAGAGCAAGAAGTCCTTCTACGTATTCCATGCTTCGGTCCTGAAGCGGATTAAGTTAAGTGAGGACCACGCGTCAAGGCTTGCTAGAATACACGATATCGTTAGGCCTAAGTACATCAGGAAGTGGGTGGCTACAAGAATGGCTTCACTCGGTATCCCCTCCGAGGTGATTGACTTCATGCAGGGCAGGACCCCCCGAAGCATACTAAGCAAACACTACCTAAACCTATATGCTCTAGCGCTACAGCAGTACCCAAAATATATTGATTGGTTGAGGGGGTGGATGAAGGAATGAGCGATAAGGTAATCACGGCCATAATAGTTATTGCTGCCTTACTGATTATGCTAATAATATATATAAGGAATAAGAGGAAGACAGTACCCCAACTATGGAGGCAGAAAGAAAGAAAACACTGGTGGGACTAAAGGAAATCAATCTTTTTCATTAAGTAGTTTGTTTAAACTATGTTTTAACATAACTTAAACATTTTGAACATAGTTAAAAGATTTCGTTACGCCCCCTTCTTCGGTAATGAACGTGCAATCCTTCCCTAAAATAATTGGTGAGTTTGTGGTAGGCCCGCGAAAGGTAAGCGAAGCAGGGCACGTGCCCATAGTTTACTTAGGGAGAGATTTCAGGGGCCTTGTAGGTAGGAAAGTCATACTGATTGTTAAGGTTCTGGAGGGTGTTGATGATGCAAAATCAAAGCCTCATTAAGGTTATCGTTATTGCTGCAGTTGCTGCGGTAGTGTTGGCGGGCCTCGGGGGCCTGCCTCTTTCATTTATGCCTACAACTTATCAGGGGCCTAAGCCCTCGTTTGCTGCAGTATACTACAATAATCAATGGTATACTCAGGGTGACTGCCACGGGGGTTCCTTATGTAGGTTCGATACTTCATTAGCTTTCGATCCTGACGGCCCTAGTGATGGCATGGGTAATTTAGAGGGCGAAATGACCTCGATTTTTGTGCCTTCATCAAGCAATCTACTTAGCGTGCCTGATTGGGTGCCTAAGGAATGGGTTAATGGTCTTCAGTACATGAAGAACCCGATAAGAACCTATGAATGGAGGGTTAACGACAGTAATGGAAGAATCCATCAGTACGTTATGGAGGAGTGGGTCCTCAAATGGTTCGTCAGCATAGAGTATGGTGGCGACAGTAATGCCGAATATTATACTCTTGGCGTTTTCTCCCTTAATCCAGTGAGGTACCACAATACTGAAGTGTGGTTCAAGATAAGCATGAATAATATGTGGTACTTCAATAATGCGACTAACGTTTATTTCGGGATTGCTAAGGTAATTCTTACCAACATTAAGGTTACTTCAATGGATCCCTCGAGTGTTGATGTGTATCCTGAATCAACTAACTCCATACTGGCGCTCTACACTAACCTACCTATTGAGGGCGGACAGAAGTTCGAGGGGGAGAAGCAAATACTTCGGTATAAGGGCGCAATACTTAATCCCGAAGTCTTCAGGAAGGAAGCATACGTGCATATTTCATTATTTAATTTTGGGGCGAACGTTAACGGCCTAGCAATACCTCCGAAGGTCCAGGGAGACATAATAACCTACGGTTTTGACGTCCACACATTCGTGGTTGGTGAGTGGATTGTTAAGGACATTCAGCAACTGCCCGAGCACTACAACAGGACACCGAACCCGCTCGGAGGATGGCTTACTGACACAGTAAATAACTTAGTGCATAACGTCCTCACTAATCCATTCACCTGGTTCCTTACACTGCTTGCGGGCCTAATAATAATCGCGGTTTTTGCTCCTGAAGTCTTCCTCGTGCTATTCGAGGTCCTGAGGGGTGTGAGAAGAAAATAAAGAAAGAAAGAGGTGAATGATAGGTTGGTTGGGACTGATCGAGAAAAATATCGCTCCAGGATTCAAAAACTCTTAGGAAGGCCTATAGTAGATGATGGCCTTAACCTTTCTTCCCTCGATATTGACTTCCGCGACAGTAACGTTAAGTGTTTCTCCCCCCTTAATACCGTATTCCTCAGCTATTGGCTTAGGGATCGAGACCGAATAACTCTCGGATATGGTGACCTTACCGCTCGGCTTATAAACGTAGGCCGCCCGCTTCTTAGTGACGCGCACGGTCTTAATAATTCGTTTCCCCGCCATTTTAACTTACCTACTATATTCTTTTCTTCTAGTTTAAAAAACTCTATAACACTAGTAACTAGTGAGAAATATTTATTAATTCTGAAACTAGTAACTAGTGGTGAAACAAAATGAATAGGTCTAAGTCTAACCAGGTCCGCCTAACGGAAATCGAACCATACATCAATAAAATAAAAGAGATTGTGGTCATTCTGAAGCCACTGGTGCCTGATGACGCATGGTATTCAGAAATAAAGCCGACGGCCGAGAAACTGATCTCTGAAATAGTGACCGCCTACCTTGACAAGAACCTACCACCATATGAAGTAATTGATGTCGAGCCTAAGCTCACGAGCGATCAGGCCGCGGATGAAGGGGCTGATGAGGCAGTTGAGGCAGGCGTAGAATCACTGTTCGGGTGACGGTGAGGAATGACCACGCAAGCAGCAACACAGAAAACGAGCGATCAGATTGACGCCACCTTATGGCCGTCATACATAATTATCGTTAAGTTAAGACCGGGCTTCACAGCCACTAAATTGGTTGGTTGGGCAACCCGCAAGAACCTGATCGAATTGGTAGGTGTCCATAGGGTTAACGTGGGTTACGCTCGGCTCCTTCATGACGCATTAAGTAGAGTTGAGCGCCATCACTTTAACGAGCCTGAGAATGAAGGCGATTCTGAAGACCTATATGACCTTCTTGGGTTCTAGGGGCGAACGAAATGACAGAAATAACAACCCCCAAACCGAAAAGGCTGGTTTTTTCTGATGAATCCATCCTCCTTGATGAATCCTTTCTTCTTCAGGTACTTAGAAAAATGATCCTTGAGAGGGTCGCGCGAGCACCATGGAATAAACAAACCACGATTAGGGTCAGGGACCTTGAAGCATATGGCCTCAGCTCCGTGGGAGCCAAAACTGAATTTGGTTGGTTGCTGAACCAGCTAGCTAGGGCGGGGCTTGTCTGGATCTCTAAGAGAGCGCGCCCTAGGAAATATGTCGTCAAGCATGAGCTCATTAAGTTAGCTCTCAGCTCGCCTGACTTTCTTAAAGAAGTTAAGGAGGTGATAGACCGTGGGCGCGGAGGTTACTCAACAAGTTAAGGAGGAGCCTAAGGTCGAGGCAAGTAAGGAGTCAGGTCCACCGCCCGTTAAGCGCTTAAGCATAGTTCAGGTGATTAAGTATATTGGTGTG
>JALWQN010000161.1 GCA_027083115.1 Desulfurococcales archaeon | reverse complement strand
CAACCAGGAGTATTTATAGATGAAAAGCTTGTTTAAACCAGTATAAACTGTTAAAAAAGCAAAGTAAAGTATAAATACTTCATCGCTTTATTGAGGCATAAAGCAATTTGAGGTGAAAGATGTGAGCAATAAGCTAACAACGGCTATGGCAATATCCCTCATAATAGGTTTAGCTGTAGGATACGGGATATCATTTGTAGCACCTCCATTAAGCCAAATTACAACCACCATAACGAAAACTTTAAGTGGCGGTTCAGCTCCTCCAGCAGCGACAGTAACCGTAACAACTACGATAACACAGGAAGGAAAACCAAAAACCTACAAAATAGGTGTCACTTTACCATTATCTGGAGAACTCTCTTCTATAGGTAAGATGTGGCAGTACGTAATCACTATAGCCTTTGATGACCTTAATAAGAACGCGCAAGCATATGGTCTTAACGTTAAGTTTGTGCCTGTAATCCTTGATGACGCCACGCAAGATGAAAAAGCTTTAGAGAATGTCCAGACCTTTGCCCAGCAAGGTATTAAAGTCATTATCGGTCCTGCAGCTAGTTCTCAAGTCAAGGTAGTGAAAAGTTATGCAGACACGAACCACATAGTCATAATATCTCCTTCATCAACCGCCCCAACATTAGCTATACCCAACGACTATATATTCAGGACAGTTGGTACTGACGCTTTACAAGCTAAAGCCCTAGCAGCGTTAGTGGCTCATGAAGGCATAAAGAAAGTAGTTGTCTTTAATAGGCATGATGAGTACGGCATGGCTTTTGCTCAGTTCTTCAAGAAATACTTCGAAAATGATTTCGGAGGGCAAGCATCCCTTATGTCCTACACAACAGGCTTATCGGACTATTCCGCAGAGGTTTCCAGCCTATCCAGCAAAGTTCAGTCATTCGGTGCTGAGGCCGTAGTACTCATATCTTTTGATACTGACGGGGCTAACATATTGTCGCATGCATCCCAAGACCCTGTCCTCTCGAAAGTGAGGTGGTTCTCTTCGGAGGGCATTCATGGCGCATCCGAATTACAAGATCCTTCATTAGCGAGTTGGTTAGTGCAGGTGAAGTTCTTAGGAACTAGACCAATGCAACCTCATAACGTACTTTACAAGGAATTCGTTAAGGAGTTCAAAGCCAAGACAGGCCAAGAACCCCCTGTCTTCAGCGCCAACTTGTATGATGCTGTGCAGTTAGCTGGCTGGGCTATACTTAGAGCTCACCAGTACGATGGTTCGGCAATAAAGGCTGCTTTACCTTTAGTCGCTAAGAACTACTTCGGACCGAGTGGATGGACGTTACTAGACGAAAACGGAGATAAGGCAGTTCAGGATTACGCAATATGGACAATCAAGCAAACCTCTAACGGCAAGTATGCATTCACTGACGTAGGGCTGTATTCGGGAGGTTCAATCTCCCTAAACATTAAAAGCTAATACAATACTTAAGCTGTTTTCCCCAAAATCAAAACTCACCCATACATAAGATCAGCACAAGTGTCTGCTGAGAGGCGGTTGCGATGATTGGAGGAGCAGATATAATCAACACGATCTATATAGGACTTGTTTATACAGTCATGGCTATACCGTTAACCCTCAGTTATAAAGCTACAGGAATTATAAACTTCCCTCATATTAACTTCATAACTTATGGGGCCTATACTGCTATCCTTCTCCACGATATCTTAGGAGTTAATAATGTCTTTATAGCCGCTTTAGCGGCTTTCTTGGTGGGTGGAGTCATATCAGTTATTAATAATTTAAGCGTTTTCCAACCTATGCTGCGCAGGAAAACTAACTTATGGATAATAATGATTGCCTCAATGGGCTTATGGATTTTCTACAAGTACTTACTTTATTCTGTCTTAGACGTCCTCTCAAAAATTTACAGAATTAACTTCATCTCAAGGCTTATTAGGTTCTCAACCCTACCTACCTTTCAAGTAGGCGGGCTAGAGTTAAGTAGTGCGTTCTCCACAACCTTAATAATGAGTGCAATACTGCTATTCGGTCTTTACCTGTTTCTCGAAAGAACAACAGCTGGCAAAGCAATAGGTGCGATTTCAGATAATCCAGTACTTGCCGAGATATCGGGGATACCTAAGGACAAAGTAATTAACATTATGTGGTTTGTTGTAGGCGGCATGACTGCTGTAGGGGGATTAATGTGGGTTATTTTTTCTATTGCAACACCTGAAATAGGTGATTGGCTAATACTAGTTATTTTTGCGATAGCCGTTATCGGAGGGCTTCATTCCTTAACTCTTACGGCGTTAGGTGCCTTCATTATAGCAGCCGCTGAGAACATAGGGCTTCTCTACCTAAATCAAGCCTTCGGTGTCCCCACAAGCTACAAACCCTTCATATCCTTCCTGACACTCCTGATAGTTATTATTGTATGGCCTCCCAAAGGTGCTGGTGGGGGCTTACCATACAGGTTCCTAACTAAAAGGAAGTCATTCAGAGGTGAAAACAAGTGATTGGGTTTAACGTATTAGGTTTCCTAATCTCTTGGGCTACCTTCCTTGGAATTTACTCGATCTTATCTATATCGCTAAACCTTGAAGTCGGTTTTACTGGAATCGTTAATTTCGGTAAAGTTGCTTTTTATGCGATAGGAGCATACATAGCGGCAACAGTATCGACTTACACAATCCTCATGTTATATAACATCCGAGCAGCTCCCTACACCACCGAAGGAATAATAGCATTAGGTAAGTACGAATACCTAAATCCTTTTCTTGATGCTGGACTATTCTTGCTAGCAATAGTTCTTGGATTCGCTATTTCAGGTATTGTAGGGTACTTGCTCACATACCCTGTGCTTAGGGTGGGCCCTGAGTTCGTGGGTATGACATTGCTTGCTTTTGGAGAGCTCCTAAGGATATTCTTCCAGAACTATCAACCTGCTGGAGGTAGTAAGGGTCTTATGAGCATTCCTCACCCATTAGGATGGTTAAGAACTCCTTTAATTAAGGACGGCCTCTATACGTTAATTGTTCTCGGGTTTTTAGTGCTAATATACCTCTATTCACAAAAGTTAGTTAACTCCCCCTTCGGCAGGCTTCTTAAAGCTGTCAGAGATGATGAAGTGGCAGCATTATGTTTGGGTAAACATGTTCCCAGAGTCAAGGCCACAATACTTTTCATAAGTTCAGGCTTTGCTGGGATCGCTGGAGTGCTGATGGCTTTCTACTTAAGTGCGATTAACCCCAACATGTTCATGGCAGTCGTCACATTCAATATTTGGGGTATGGTAATCTTAGGTGGTATGGCTAACAACTTAGGTGCCATAGTTGGTGCTGCAATCCTGACGTTTATTGATCGTGCTCTAACCTTCGTTACACCGAACCTAGGTATAACAATCATAACACCTGATTATATTAGGTGGATGTCAATAGGCTTACTTATAACTTTAGTGCTTCTCTTTTGGCCTAGAGGAATGGTTCCAGAAAAACCCGTAGAAACTCCTCCCCTCAAACTGATTAAGAAAAGAGGTGATAGGAACGAACATAACGCTTGAAGTCAAGGAAGTAGCGAAATATTTTGGTGGAGTCAGAGCTCTTGACGGAGTTTCTATTAAAGTCCCTAATAAGGGGATTGTCGGGCTCATAGGGCCCAATGGAAGCGGGAAGACTACCTTATTTAACGTCATAACTGGTTTTTACCTACCTACGAAAGGCGAAGTATGGTTTAAAGGCGAGAGAATAGACGGTTTAAACCCAAATGAAGTATTCCTTAAAGGGTTAGTTAGAACCTTTCAAATACCTAGACTATTTAAATCGCTTACAGTGCTTGAGAATGTATTGGTTACCCCACCTAGGCAAATAGGCGAGAAAGTCCTCTACTCGCCCATAACAAGTAAGTGGGTTAATCAGGAGGAAAGCCTTGTGGAGAAGGCGGTTAACCTTCTGCATAGGTTTGGGTTAGGTAATTTCATACACTCCAGAATTTCTGAGTTGTCTGCTGCACATATTAAAATGATAGAAACATTAAGGGGATTAATTACTAATGCCTACATGTACCTGCTGGACGAGCCTGCTGCAGGCGTAGCTTACAATACAGCCAGAGAATTGTTCACAATGGTGAAAAGATTAAGGGATGAAGAAGGGCTGGCATTCCTGATCATAGAACATAGGCTAGAAGTGCTTATGGATTTCGTTGATTACGTGTACGTCCTACATAACGGGAAATTGCTTGCTGAAGGCACCCCACGGGAGGTTATGAATAACCCGAAAGTCATTCAGGCCTACTTAGGTGGATAGCTATGAATCCAGAAAAACATAACGAGGTAATTTTAGAATTAAGAAGCGTGAAGTCAGGTTACGGGAAGATGGAAGTCCTTCATGAAATATCGATTAAGGTATTCAAGAAAGAAATTGTTGTTATTGTTGGACCTAATGGGGCAGGAAAAACAACCCTTCTTAATACTATCTTCGGAATAGCTACCTTACATGATGGTGAGGTTATTTTCAAGGATAAGGAACTGAATAAGTTAAAACCATATAGGATTGTGTCTTTAGGAATAGGATACGCTCCACAATTAGGCAATATCTTCCCTAACCTAACAGTTGACGACAACCTCACTATGGGAGCCTACATTAGGGGAAGGGACCCTGAGATCGAGTCTGATAAGGAGGAAATTTATAGGCTTTTCCCAGAGATAGCCAGGAGAAGGAATCAGAAAGGTAAGACATTAAGTGGTGGTGAAAGACAAATGTTAGCTGTAGCTAGAGCCCTAATGGCTAAACCAAAACTTCTTTTACTTGATGAACCAACTGCTGGATTAGCTCCGAAAGCAGCCCAAGCCCTTCTAAATAAAGTTACTGAGATCAGGGAAAGAGGAGTTACTATATTACTTGTTGAGCAGAACGTAAGGAAAGCACTGGGTGTAGCGGATCGCGTCTACGTGTTAGTTAGCGGAAGAATAATTAAGGAAATCTCTAAGGAAGAGTTAGGTGTCGTCAATATTGAGGACCTATTCTTTAAAGGCAGTAACAACCAGAAATGAACCAGGCACTAAGAAACACCTTCTTTTTAACTAATCCCTAAGTTAAAATATTGGTGCTAAAAGTGGTGAAGCTAGGTATTGTGGTTTCCGAATTTAATTATGACGTTACTTACTTGATGCTCCAGAAAGCCCTTAACCATGCTAAGTTCTTGGGCGCTGAAGTAACTCATGTTATTAAAGTACCCGGTGTTTTTGAGGTTCCGTTAGCTGTGAAGAGATTAATTGAAACGGCAGAAGTTGATGCAGTAGTTACCTTAGGGGCAGTTATTCAAGGAGAAACAAAGCATGATGAGTTAGTCGCTAGTCAAACAGCAAGAAAAATACTTGACTTAGGCCTTGAGTACGGTAAGCCTGTTGCTTTAGGCATTATCGGTCCTGGAGCTTCAAGGATGCAATCGCTCGAGAGGGTTGAGGATTACGCAAGAAGAGCTGTTGAGGCAGCAGTAAAGATGGTTAAGAGATTAGCTAGGCTTGAGGAGGAAACACACGAGGAAGGGAAAACTTTAATCATTGAGTGATGGCTTGATTTCCTGAGTGGTTAGGATGGTTCTGGTAGGGTCAGTGAGGTTCGTTGGATATAGAGAGTGGACTGAATCTTTAGGGAAGGACAGGGAATGGTATATTCAGGTCGTTCAGTCTAGGCTATACCAAGTAATTCAGCATATAAGTAGCGAGTATGAAGGTCTAGCATTACCTCTAAGGTATGACATTCAACTCATAATGATACCTAGCTCAGTGGATGCAGCTAAATTTGTGAAAGCACTAAGGAATTCTCTCAAGCCCTATACCCCAACACCCATTCGAGTCACTTTACTTTGTGGAAACATACCTGAAGTGCTTGAGAGAGTAAAAAACTATGAAGAATTAGGGGATTATTGGGAAAGATGTGGTCCCTCTAAAATAGCTATAGCACATGCAGACATCAATAACTTTACTCAAGCAACATATGATCACGGTCCCTACAATACCTACGTTAAGGTGATGGATATACTAAGTAGTTACGTGAAGGCATTAAAAGATATTGCCATAGTTCAATACCTGGGGGGAGACAATATTGCAGCAATAACTAGCGAAGAAAATATAAGACAGGTTATTAGTGCCTTGACAAGCATAGATGGCGTTAAGGTTGGTGTAGGTGTTTCGGAGGAACCGAGGAATGCCTTTGCATTAGCTGCTGAAGCCCTGACTCTAATAAGGAGCGAGGGTAGAGTCAGGAAATACTGCATTCTTAAATCAGGGAAGGATATTTAGAAAACAATAAAACTTCATTACCCTCCATAACTTTACTTCCGCCCCCAAGTACCGTTAAGCTATCGGAATCCAGCAAAACCCTATAAGTCTGTGAGACTGGCTTCAAGAGAATAACGTCTCTTAGGCCCTGGGATTTCATGAAAAACACCCTTAATTCTTGGCCAGGATTCCTTATTGATTCATTAATCAATCTAGCAAATCTTAAAGGCCTTAGAGCTGGTTTTGGCGCCATACCCATGAGTCTGAACATTAATGGAGCAACGACCATTATGGTAGCTACATAAGCCGCTGTAAAGAAACCGGGTAAGGCAACTACAGGGTGACCGCTGATGTAATACATAGAGGTGGTTCTGCCAGGAACAACCTTAATTCCACGGAAAGCTTCTTTAGCATCACTAACCAGCCTCCTAGAAGACCAGGACTTATCCTTCCAGCTTGGGCCAGTCCCTCCAACAACTATTATGAGGTCATAGCTCCTAGTAGCTCTCTTTATGGCCCCAGCGATCTTTACCTCATCATCAGGTAGTGGACTCAGATATCTTACTTCACCACCCAATAAATTAATTAGCTTCACAATAATATGACCTGTTACCTCCGGCATGCCTTCCTTAACAAATTCGTCACCAGTAGGAAGAACAGCTACTTTAGGTCGTGGATATACTTCAAGCATACTGATGCCTGAATCATTTATTGCTTTAGCAAACTCAGGCGATATTATACTCCCCTTCCTTACTAAGGTTTCTCCGGCCTTAACCTCCTGACCTTTAACCCTAATTCCGTAACCAGGTAAAATAGATGAAAGAGCTTTAATGAGAGAGCCATAAACTTCAGCGTACTCTAAGGGAAGTACGGCATTCGCTCCTTCAGGAATTGACTCACCACATCTAACTAATACAGCTTCACCTCTACCTAGCAAACCAATTCGTTGATTCATTAAATTGAGGATATCCCCAGAATTCACTGGAGCTTTAACGGCATAACCATCCATGAAAGCCTCAGTTCGTTCAGGCACATTTTTGGATGCCCTTAGGTCTGAGGCCACTACATATCCGATTGCCTGAGATGTAGGTAAAGTCACCGTATCTAGGGGTTTTACTTCATTGATTACTTGCTTAATGAAATCAGAATAAAGTAAATTATTACCTTTATTCCTTCTCAAGGAATTATCTTCCCCTCCACCTCAATTTCCTCATAACCTTTAGACCTGGCGTAATTGACCGCCTTCCCGATCAGGGATTTAATGATTTCTTCAAGCTTCTTAACACTCTTAGCTTCCCCATAAATTCTTACTTTAGGTTCAGTGCCAGACTTACGGATGAGTATCCAGGAATTATCTGCGAAATCAACCCTAAACCCATCAATCTCTAAAACCTTTTCCTTACCTTTCATAAGCCCCTTAAGCTCATTCACAAGGACTTCGTAGATACTTTCCTTCAAGCTTTCTCCAGTAGCTATGGAGTACCTGGCTTGAGGGTAATTGGGTATCTCACTCATTAATTCACCTATTGTCTTACCAGTTTCCATCATCAATTTAGTGATGAGCGCCGCCTGATATATGCCATCTATCCATTTCCCCCACGAAGGATCTATGAGTTTCCATGGTTCAGCAGCAATTAAAGCATCATTAAAACGTAGGATGCCCTCATGAGTTTTCCCCAGCTTCACAACAGCTAATTTACCGCCTAAGTCAGAAACAACGTCCCTAACAGCATTACCGCAATCTATGGATACAATAACGGTTCCTTTCTTCTCCTCCAGCTTATGCTTAGCTATGAGAGCTATTATCCTGTCTTGCTTTATGAAGCCATCCTTAGGATCAATGACTGCTAACCTATCCCCATCACCATCCTGAGCAAAGAAAACATGGGTGCCTAAACTCTTTGCTACAGGAATGAAAGGCTCAAGAACATCTGGTCTGGGCTCAGGAAGTCTCCCGGGGAACCTACCGTCAACATTACTATTTAGGCTGACTACCTCAGCCCCCATAGATTTAAGAATTAAAGGAGTAGCTAATGAGGGGGCACCATTAGCCGTATCTACTAGGACCTTGGGTTTTAATTTTATTAATGAAGGCTTCACAACACTATACAATTGATTAAGATATTCCTCGACAGCATTAAGGACTTCCTCCCTCTTACCCACGGAATCCCAGTCAGAAGTTCTCCACCCCCCTGAGAAAATCAAGGTCTCCAAATCGATTTCCATGGCTTCAGTGAACTCCATGCCCTCCTTATTGAAAACCTTCAACCCGTTATCAGTCGGCGGATTATGTGAGGCAGTTACGTAGATACCTCCATCACCATCATACTTAATAATAGACCACGCTAGAACAGGGAGTGGAACTAAACCAATGTCAATAACGTTGGAACCTGAAGTCATCGATCCGACGCCAGCAGCCAGCCTCAATAAAGGTGTAGTCAGCCTGCCATCCCCACCAATCACTATTTTATTACCTTTCAGGTAAGTCGCTAATGACGCACCCACTTTATAAGCTAATTCTGGGCTAACTTTCTTCAAATACCTACCCCTAATTCCTGCAGTCCCGAATAACCTCCTCATGGAGAAACCCTCAAAATTTCTTCAGGCTTAACCAAAGATATGCCTGCTTTACGTCTGCCCCTAAAATATCTGACTACCTTAACGTAAATTACGTATTGTGGATTCTCTAAATTCACCGGGTTATTCACATATTTAGCTAACTCCTTAATAGCATCTAATGTATGCATCCTTCTTAACCTACCGTCCTCCCCCCTAAAATACAGATGACCCTCTAAAGTTATCCTGAAAGAAGCGTCCTCAGGTAATTTACTTGTGAGACCCTTGATGACCTCAGCCACATCATTTATGTAAGGTTCTGACACATAATCTATCGGGATAATCCTAATTATCGGTGTCCCAGAACCCTTTAAGGCATCCTTAATTCTTGCCGCAACCTTATGAGGATCTTCATCAACATCATAAAGAATTACTGACTGGTAGGAACCCACGTACCTTAAGCTCTCTCCAAGCAACTGCCTTAATTGGTTTCTTGCCCACCTGTAGTTATCGAGTCCTGGCTCGTGAGTGATTATTAAATTAAACACAGACCGCACCACTCAACTATAGCGCAAAGATATTATTAAGAGCATCTAAAACCAGTAATAAATTCAAGAAACAAAATAAATAGCGGCCCCAATAAGTAATTAACGTTGAGCCAAAAGAAAAGAGGTTATTTAAGCTTTATTCAGCCCTTAGGGGTTATCGGCTGCAGCCTTAGATTGTTCTGGCTGGAGAGAGGACGAAGGTATTGCAGGCAGAGATGGGAATGACTCCTTCATTCTCTGCTCTGCTATAACTCTTGCCTCCTCTATGATCTTCCTTGCTTCAGGCCCAGTATATACTGAACCTCCACCAGTACCAAGCATCTCACCGGCCTCCATCATTGTCTCCTGAAGCATGTCCTGAACTTCACCGAGCTCTATCCCTATCTCGGGCAATACAGTCTTTATAGCTCCCCTAACCTCCTTAATGACCCCTACAACAGGGCCCAGGTATACGGCAACATCGCCTATCTCCCTAATGGTTTCTAACCTTAGCGAAATCTGCTCTAACGCTACCTGAACCATTAGGAGAGCCTTAGCGACCTTCCTTAACTCAGCCACTTCATTAGCGTATATTGAGGCTCTAGTCATGTCCTTACTTATCAATGCATCTACAACCCTCTCAAACAGGTCCTTATCC
>JALWQN010000160.1 GCA_027083115.1 Desulfurococcales archaeon | reverse complement strand
ATAGTACTCCTCTACATCAGCCTCTCTCAACCCCTTACTTAATTCTTTCCTCCAGGCCTCAAGAAAGAAATTACTCATCCCATAATATTGTGCTGCAGTAATTATTCTCTTCCCTAATCTTCTAGCATGCTCGTATACCTCAACCATTTTGCTTTCGTAGTCAATATCCCTAACTAGGTGGTGGTCAATGATTGCTTCATTCGCGTCAATACTCTCTATAGCTTTCTTAAGGTTCTTGAGGCTTTCCTGAAAGGACTTCATGCTTTTCTTCCAACCCAAGAATATTGTGGGGTAACCATCAATAATTATATGTTTAGGGTTTTCCTTAATCACCCACTCTAGCGCATTAGGGTCAGCTAGATTCTGGGCGTCTGAACCATGAATAAATGAGTCTATCCCGTCACTTACATAAACCATCACTACAGTACCTACTTTACTGCCGACCTCACCATGCCAAACTGCTGGCGAGATCCTTAACTTTGTTTTACCGAATGAGAATTCTTCCCCATCACCCCAAACCAAGCTTTTCGCCAAGTCCCTGACTTTAGATTCAAACAATCTGCCCCTCCTCCTTCCTGAGGGATGGATCCCTTCCTTAATATTCTTGGCTATGACAACCTTGCCTTTGAAGCAGGCCTCATACATCTCATCATCGCTTGGGAAAGGATGATGGTCATAGTGATAGTGAGTAACTACAACTATGTCGGCTTTCTTACATACCTTAATTATTTCTTCCCTAGCTAGGGAGAGAGCTAAGTATTCTTCATCTGTCGGCGGTAATCCATACCTTCGTGGACCTAAGGCAACACCCGGATCTATGATTATCTTCAAGCCATTAGCCGTAATCAATGTTGCCTCGCTCCTAACACCGAATGAATCAAAAGCTATTGGATAGATCTTCATTCTTCCCTAACCACAGTTACTCTCACGATAAACTAAGTAATTATGGTTTCTGTTGATGCCTTAATACCGTTTCACTCTCTCAATAGGGCATCATCCCTTACTTTAATCCCTAAATTTCTTAACTTTCTGAAGCAATTAAGGCAGTACCTCCTTGACTTCCTGTCTACATCGAGTATTGAGTTACTGAAGCTCATAACACATCTTCTGTTAGGGCAATGACTTAACCCAAAAACATGACCTACTTCATGCATTACTTCCTTTAATACTCTCTCCAGAAAGAGTTTCTCATCCGCTAAGTACCTTAGTCTTGAAGTGAAAACTAAAGCCGTCTTTAAGGCAGGTGAGGCAATCCCGAAAATAAAGTCAAGGCCCTCTACGTAAGCATCGCCTTCAACAATACCTAAGAAAATCCTATCCTTACCCCCATATGACTCACTCATCCACCTTAAAACTTCACTACCCCTATACTGCAGGCGTGAAAGATCAATAAAGCCTTCAGGCAAATATAATGAAATCCCCTTAACTATCTTAATACCAAAAGCCTTCTGTAGAGCATCAACTATATAATCGATTAGTGAGTCTAAAGGATTGTTTAAGCTCATTACCTCAATCATCATGGGGCATCAGCCATTAAACCTGGTGACTAAGTATTAGCTATTCCCCTTAAGAAGGATGTATTCATGAATAATGAAGTTTTAACTCCTGATATCAACGTTTAAACGGTCGTTAATTTATGAGTGATCGGCTTGATAAGTACTCCAGGAGGGAAAGCGGGGAGGCCCCAGAAAGTGGTGAGGGCCTCCTTCAGAACGTTCTTCTCAAGCTAGAGCATGAAGCGGGAGTTTGGGTAAGACCCGATAGTGTACAAATAATTAGGGCGACGAGAAACGGATTTAATATCTACTTAGATGACTACATAATATTCTATAATGTCGATAAAGGCACTGTCCTCATAAGAAGTAATCACTACCTTGAGCCTGGAAGCAGGAGTGGATCAGCTTCTAAATGGAGAGAAAATACTGGTTTTTAAGCAACAAAATCTTTCCTGAAGTGAAACTCCTTACTCTTGTTTTCCAAGGATGTTTTCTTTCATCCAGGAAATCATTAGTTCAAGCCTCTTTACTCTATGCTTGGGCTTGCCTGACCTACTTAGGTTGTGGTTCTCCTTAGGAAATAGAGCTAGCTTTGTTTTAACACCTAACTCCTTCAGAGCTGTGAAGAGCTCAATAGCTTGGTCCATCCAGCATCTATAGTCCTCCATTGAATGAATTATTAATGTAGGCGTTTTAGCGTTCTTAATATACATCAGTGGGCTCTGTCTTAAGCAATCTTGAATGTTCTCCCAAGGAACACACGCTATCTGATCCTTAACGAAGTAATAACCTATATCAGTAGTACCATACATCGACACCCAATCACTTATTGATCTTTGAGTCACTGCTGCCTTAAATCTGTCAGTATGAGTGATAACCCAGTTAGTCATGAAGCCTCCGTAACTACCTCCAGTAATGCCTCCCTTACCCGGGTCAAGATTAGGGTGCTTCTTTAAGACCTCATCAACAAACTCCATAAGGTCCTGATAATCCCTCTCCCCGTAATGCCCCCTTA
>JALWQN010000159.1 GCA_027083115.1 Desulfurococcales archaeon | reverse complement strand
GGGGGAGGAAGAAAGAGATTAAGCAAGTCAGAGAGATTGAGTTAGTGGGTACGGAAGAGATTGATGGAGTTAATGAGATTCTTAAGGAGGTTGAGGTAGTTAGGGAAGCGATATTCTTGGGCAGGGATTTAGCTAATGCCCCAGCAGCCGAAGTAAATCCTGAAACGTTCGAGAGAATAGTTAAGGAAGCGTTCAAGGGACTCCCAGTAAGGATTAAGGTACTTCATTATGATGAATTAATTAAGGAAGGCCTGAACGGAATCGTAGCGGTGGGTAAGGGCTCCGAAATACTCCCGAGGCTCCTGATCATTGAGTATGAGGGTGGTGGTAAGGGTGTTCCCTGGATAGCTATAGTGGGTAAGGGAGTCTGCTTTGATGCTGGGGGCCTCGATTTAAAGTCAGCTACCGCTATGTTTGATATGAAGTTCGATAAGTCTGGGGCTGCCTATGCTGTAGGAGTGGCTTATGCTGTAGCTAAATTGGGTCTAAAGTTAAATTTAGTGACTCTTGCGCCTCTTGTTGAGAACCTGCCTTCGGGCAACTCATACAAGCCCCTTGACATCATTAGGATGTATAATGGATTAACTGTTGAGGTGCATAATACTGACGCTGAAGGAAGACTGATTCTTGCTGACTCCTTAGCTTACGCCTCAAAGAACTACAGGCCCTCAGTAATGATCGATATGGCTACATTAACCGGTTCGGTCATTGTGGCTTTAGGGAATCAGGCTGCCGGCATACTGACCAACGACGATAACTTAAGGCAGGCCTTAATGAGAGCGTCAGAAGAGACTGGAGAGAGGTTATGGCCCTTCCCCATGTGGAGAGAGTACTATGAGGACATAAAGTCAGATTTCGCGGACATAAAGAATTTGGGTGTCGCTAGGGCCGCTGGAACCATAATCGGTGGTGTATTCCTAAGTAAATTCGTTGATGAAGGAATCAAGTGGGCACACCTCGACATCGCGGGAGTGGCAAACACCCAGGAAGAAGGACCTAAGAAGCCCTACTACGGTAAGGGAGCTACTGGATTCGGTATAAGATTAATTCTTCAGTACCTGAAGGACTCATTAATTAAGTAACGACAATACCATACCACTCCAGCATATTTTTATTTATGAAGACCTCATAACTTAAGGAATCTATTTTGAAGCCCCTACTGAGATCTCCCTTTAGTGGTGTAGCCATAGCTCTTGCTTCATTAGTTGTGATTATGGTTTTAGTTGGTGTTTACTCATCAGTAATCAGAGTCTACAGATACTCGTCATCCATAAGCTCAAGCATTAAGTGGGAGGTCGAGGTAGCAAACCCTCCCCCAAAACAATTCTACGAGAAAGCAGGTAAATCAACACTTATGGAGTTGGCGGAAATCGCATCAAAGAACGTGGCTTTAACCTACAAGAAACTCAGGAAGTCAGGAACAGTTAAGGACGCCTTAGTTGCTCAAGCAATAAACATTCACCTGGTTACGGGAAACTATACCTACGTAAGCACTTCTGAAGCTTTACCCCCACAACCACCAGTCCAGCAAGGAATAAGTTTCTTAGTTATTGAAGGCATCAATACTTCAGGCTGCTTAACCCTCCCCCCACCAATAAATCATGGCAGAAACTATACGAACGTGTCAGTATTTGGTATACCTTGTAAAGTAGCTAATAAGAATCAGATTCAAAGGATATATGACCTTCTAACCTACGGAAGCAGTATTGAAATAACGCAAATATCCCTCCATGCCACCTCAACCACGACCTTCGGGACAGGCCTGAATACACTACCATACATGATAATTACTAGCCCCTCTAGAGCAAAGGCTCTAATGGATGAACTGATCCAACATTTCCCCAACAACTTTAGCGCCTCTCTTAATTTGAGTAAACTAAGGATTAGAGTAGCTTTCTCTATGGTTGTGGCCTTAATTGATCTTAAGCCCTCAGCATACCTTAATCCAGCTTCCGTGGGTGCAACCTACGAGGCGTTAAGCAATATTTCTGAAAAGCTAAGGAATTATTTGGGTTTCACATACGTCTCCTTACCAGAGGCTACAAAATTACAGGTCTTCACACAGGTTGAGTCATTCATCAGGTTCGGATTAGTATTCTCCTTAATCATTCCCTTAATTGCTGTATTCATTGCCGTTCCTTACACTGCTGAGTCAGGTGTTCTAGCGGTGAGGAAGACATTAGGCTTGACTAGGTTGAGGGGTGCGAGAAATAAAGTACTTAAGTACTGGTTCATTAAGTCAGCAATAATCTTTGCTTTAGTCGGGTATGTCTTAGGTATTGTCTCCTTATTCTTGCTCGGTTACTTTGGTGGTTACCCTTCAGTAGCTTATGAAGTATTAGGTGATCCCTTCTTTGAAGGATTTACGTTAGTGGCACTTACCTTCACTCTAGGTTACCTAGTGTATAGGTCCATAAGGACATTCCATAAAGTATCACCAACCGATGCTGTCAAGACTCAACTTACTGATGAGGCACTCCTGGAACCGATGAAAGTAGGTTGGTGGGGTTGGTTCTCCATATTTTTTGGT
>JALWQN010000158.1 GCA_027083115.1 Desulfurococcales archaeon | reverse complement strand
CTGGCTCATCTGCGCATCCATAATTTAATAACCATAAACATAATAAGCATGGTAAACTCCTTTGGAGTGGCTGATAACAGCAATAGTAGGGATCTTTAAGGGACCTTTAGGAATATTTCTAGTTAGTTTAGTATCTAACTCCATACCGTTTGTTTCAGTGCCTTACTTAGGCATAGTTGCTGGGTATGCATTAGTTAATAGGGATCCCTTAGCTGAAGCTGTTCTGGTTTCGGTATCCGCCTTGGGTGCATCAATAGGTAAGATAATTATTTACTTACTAGGTGAGGCAGCACGTACGGGATTAAGTGAAAAAACCAGAAAGAATGTTGAGTTATTAAGTAAATTAGCTAAGAGATCAACTTTCCTAGCTATATTTATTCTAGCAGCCACCCCAGTACCTGACGACATTCTCTATATACCGTTGGGCATAATGAAATATCCTTTGTTCCCTTACTTCTTAGCTATCCTTCTAGGTAAATTAATAATTACTTTGGCAGTAGTTCTCTACACCTCATACATCTCCTACTTCACGGTTCTTAACCTATATACTGTCCCGGTATGGGTTGCTCTAACAATAGCGTTGATTTATGTAATCATAAAGACGGACTGGTATCACGTACTTAATGAGGTATCCACTTACGGGGTTAAAGGAGCCATGAAAAGATTCCTTCATTACTTATCTCATCAATTAAGAGCAAAACTGATCAAGCCTGACAGTAAGGGTGGCTCTTGATGAAGTCGCATAGGTACTCATTGAATTCCTCCCTCACGTCTTCCATCTCATTCTCTGATAGGTTAGTTAAGGTGTTCCCAGAAAAAACCAGTTCGCCATTAACATAAGCCTCACTTACTCGGGCATCACCTAACACTATGCTCGAGATAGGGTGGGTGAAAGCCTCCTTCCTAACTCTCCAAACCACAATATCTGCGGCTTCACCAATTACTAAGTCCCCAGAACCAAGCCCTAAGGCTCTGTACCCGCCCTCACTACCTAAGGAGAAAAAGAGTTCTGGAGAAATAGGCCTCAATCCTTGATAGTGGAGAGCTAAGGCAAAACTCATATCATCAATGATGTTGTAAGTAGGTGCTACGTCCACCCCCAAGGCTACCTTAGTACCTTCGCTAATTATTTTGAGCAAGGGCAATCTACCATCACCTAAAAGGACATTAGACCTTGGGGGATGAACTACATAAACGTTCCTTGAGGTAAAGAAATCATCGATTACTGAAGTAGCCCAAATACCGTGGGCCACCAACGAATTAACTTCAGTTAACCTTACGAACTTAATGAATTCCTTCAGGTTCATACCCCACTTCTTCTTTAAGTAGGTTAAGTCATGAGGTACTTCAGCCAAGTGTGTATGGATACCTACACCCGACTCCCTCGCTAACTCAACAGCATTTCTGAACTGTTTTGGGGTGAGTAACCTAGGTGTGCAGGGGCCTAATCTAACATTAATTAGCTTGGACTCCCTGAACTTATTCACTAAGTAAAGGTTTTCCTTAAGGCCTTCCTCAAAACTCTCATAAACGCCTCCATCCATTAAAGCAATGCTCAGGTCTCCCTTAACTCCTACTTTCTCTGTTGCCAAACCAACCTGCTCTTCATTGAAATGCATGTCGGCAAATGCTGTCACCCCGCTCTTCACTAGCTCTTCCAGAGAAATTAGGGCGTTAACGTAAGTGAGTCTCCAATTTTCCCTCAAATACTTCTCCCAAGGCCAGGCATAAATCCTAACCCAACCGTCTAGGTCTAAGCCATTAGAAACTGATGACCGTATGGGGTAAAGACCTAAATGTGTATGTGCAGAAGCTAAGCCATGAGTTATTATTGTATAGTAATGCCTCCTTAATTTATCTGGTGAGTTAGTGCTCTCCACAACATGAACCTCACGAATTTTGCTATCGAAGTATACACAAGCATTCCTTACCCAAGTGTAGGGATTAATAACTAGAAAATCACCGCATAATTCACGCATTCAGGCTATCCCCTTAACTTTATACACTGAAACCACGACATAAGTTTCTGGATTAATCAATATTCTACTGACTGATATGTGGGCAGGCGTAAATACCGTCATGTTAGGCCAAGGAATGAGGAAAGGCCTTTGATTACTGAAGGGGTCATATGGGAAGGCTGCTCTATAGCCTTCCTTCCCCCACAATTGGTTGGCCGTATCGAGAAGGATTTTGAACAGCGTTGCATTCCTTAGTGATGAATTCGTCCAGTCAGGCAACGTGTAGGCGTAGGGTGAGTACTGTGATCTCATAGTGTATACAGGCGGAACTCTCTGCGCTATCCTGTAGATTGCAGCTACACCCTTTGCAGCGTCAGCCCCTAAATACAGTCCAGGGGTGTATGGATTACTTCTTATTACTACGGGCCCAACATATACTAGCCCGTTCCTAGGATCAACAACATAAACTTCGTAAACAACTACATACAGCTTATCCGGCCTTATATGAAAGTCCTTAGTGAATATGTTGTAGGCCTCATTCTCAGTTCCTGTTAGAGCCCTAGCCAGCAAATCTATTTGGGTTGAGTTAATTGTTGAGCCGTCAGCGAC
>JALWQN010000157.1 GCA_027083115.1 Desulfurococcales archaeon | reverse complement strand
CCCTCATACACTGCCCTAAGGTCTGAAAGACATTAGTAATTTAAGCATGTTGCTAAGTAGTAAGGTCCCTTAATCCCTTGAAGACGAAAGAACCATTTTATTAAGGAATCCTTGAATTATTAGACGGTGCTGAGGGCAAATGCCTATCCCTTGGATGCTGACAACTATATCTCATGGGGAGGAATGGAATGCTGGCGTAATATTGGCTACCTTAGCCTTCACTGTGGTTTTCGTTATTTTATCCATTTTGGCAGCATCAATAAAGATTACCTCAAAAATCCTTAGTGCTAGAGAGAGAAGAATTACTAAGAAAGTCCCCAAGGAGAAAGCCCCTAAAGAAATAAAGCCAGAAGCTAAACCGTTAGGTTCTAAAGCTCTCGCAGAGATTGCTGGGGCAGTGGTAGCAATACATAAATCATTAGAGGCTGTTGCGGCTGTGGCAGCTGTTCATCACCACGTAATAACTTACAGAGGGAATGCCCTCTATACACCACCTCAAGCAATACCTTCCTTAAAACCTTGGGTTATTGTATGGCTTAATGAAGCATCCTATAAACCTGAAATAAATCCATACGTTAAGGAGGTCAGATGAAATGCCCGCAATTTATGAGGTAGAGGTCAACGGAAAAAAGCTAAAAGCTGAAGTGAATGTGGTAGGACCAAACACGTATAAGGTGAGGGTCGGAGGCAGTGAATTCATAGTGAGAATAACCTCTGCAGGCGTCTCTGTATCACCAGCCGCAGGTCAGGAGTCCGTTGGCGTGATTAAACCAGAAAAGCCTGCAGAAACTATATCTTCGACACCTATTACTCCCTCATCCGCTAAAGAGGTTACTAAACCAGCAGGAGTGACGGGCAAGGAAATTAAGGTTGAGGTACCAGGGAGGGTACTGAGGGTAGTAGCGAGTGAAGGTCAGAAAGTTAAGGCAGAGGACACTATAATAACTATTGAATCAATGAAGATGGAACTTGAGGTCAAGGCTGGGGTTTCCGGTAAGGTAAATAAAATACTGGTTAAGCCGGGGGAGAGCGTAAATACGGGCGATATCATAGCAATTATTGAGCCGGAGGCCTAAGAGAAGCATGAACCCGATGCTCATAGCTCTCCAGAATTTCCTGCTTTCAACAGGGTTCGCTGGGCTCACACCACTCCATGTAGTTTTCTTGGTTGTAGGTTTCTTATTTCTCTATTTGGGTTTGTACAGAAATGTTGAACCCCTCCTTCTTATAGGTTTAGGGTTAGGTATGCTATTAGCTAATATTCCCGGAATCCATTTAGCAGTTGGTGACGGATTTCTTGCACTAATAAGAGTTCATTTAATACAGAATGAGTTAGTCCCTATATTTATCTTCCTAGGTTTGGGAGCATTAACTGACTTCAGACCCCTTATTGCACAACCCTACACCCTTCTTTTAGGAGCTGCTGCCCAACTAGGTGTTTTCGTTACTTTATTAGGTACTCTAGCTATGGGATTTCATCTTAATGAAGCAGCTGCAATAGGAATTATTGGTGGTGCCGACGGACCAACAACCGTGTATACCTGCGCTGAACTAGCTCCATACATTCTTGGGCCTGTTGCTCTGGCAGCATATACGTATATGTCTATGGTACCTATAATTCAGCCCCCAATAATTAGGTTACTCCCTAAAAAACACAGGAAAGTAAGGATGAAGCCACCTAGGCCAGTAAGTGATGAGGAAGCATTACTGTTCCCAATAATTCTTATTTCAATAACTGCACTCCTTGTCCCTGCATCAGCGCCTCTAATAGGTATGATAGCACTAGGAAATATCTTTAGGGAATCCAAAATAACAGAGGTTGTTGAGAGATTAGCTAAAACTTCAGCTAATCAATTTATGGATGTCCTCATAATACTCCTTACCTTAGGTGTAGGCTCAACATTGTCTGTTGACTACGTCCAGGAGATGGCACCTAAGGTAGGATTATCGCCAGTCAAGTTCCTAATAGATTTTGGCTTTGTGTTTGTTTGGGGTTTACTGGCTTTCGCAATTTCTACTTTAGGTGGAGTCGCATTCGGCGAACTAATGTACTTCATAACTGGAGGTAAAGTTAACCCAGCAATAGGCGCTGCAGGCGTTTCAGCAGTCCCTATGTCAGCTAGAGTTGTTCAAAAGGAAGTTCAAAGGTTAGATCCTGAGAACTTCATAATAATGAATGCCATGGGTCCCAATGTCGCTGGAGTAATAGGCACAGCAACAGCTGCAGGTGTCTACATAGGTTACGTTAAGGCATGGTACTTAGCTAAATTAGGGTCTCTGCCATGGAAATGAAGATAAATCCTCAGGTGGGTCGGGCATTCATCACGGGCTCAGGCGTTGGCGTAATCATCACTCCAACATTCATGGGATCATGAAGTAAAGCGTTAATTGATATTAATAATTTTTCTTAGTGAGAGGGTGACGGCCATTGAACATAGGCAGTTCAGTTGACCTACTGATAGGCTTCGCTGTTCTGATACTTCTCTATGCTTTCCTAGTTAAGGAAGTTGCTCACAGAACCGTAGTTGCTTTATTTTTCGCGTCAATCGTAGCAATTCTGGACATCATTCTGAAGTTCG
>JALWQN010000156.1 GCA_027083115.1 Desulfurococcales archaeon | reverse complement strand
GGTAGAGTGGTGGTTGTGGTGGTGTTGGTGGTGGTAGTGGTGGTGGTTGTGGTGGTGTTGGTGGTGGTAGCTCCGTAACCAACTTAACCACCATTATTAATTCCTTCATAACGTAATTAGGGTTTCTTAAGGGGTTGAGTGCCTCGACCAGTACCTGAAGTAATTCACTGGCTTAAGACCTAGGACCTCACGCAACCTATTGAGCCTCTCCTTCCCTTTAATTAATGCTTTATTAGCTAACGAAACAACAGCAGGTACTGAATCCTCATGCACCAGGACTGAAGAGCTTGACTTAAGCGGTACCGATATGAAAACCCCTGAAGTCAGTTCAATGACAATGCCTTTCTTGCTTACTGACATCACTCCTGAATGCTTCATTCCTGCATCCCTGGCTAAGGAAAGAAGCTTAAGGGCGTCCTCAAGACTTCTTGATGACACGTGAATTATGGGTCCGGTCACAACCAGCCACAGAGTCCATACGGCCTTCTGCTTAAGTAATTCGTTGATTTCCTTAACAGTCACTGGCGAGTGCTTCTTGAAGATAACAGTTGATTTCTCCCTCTCCCAAGGCATGACAGCGTCAACAGCGGTTACCCTACCACTGCATGAGCTCAGGGTAAAGTACGGTTCCGTACTGAAGAACTTCAGGAGCACATCCATTATGTCCCTATCTAAGTAACCAATCCTTAAGTCCTCCTCTAACCTGTCCCTGAATTCCTTTTTCCTCCTCAACCAAAGCCCATCATCAACTCTCTCCATCAGCATCACGGCCGATAATGAATTAATTAGAGAAGTATTTATTCTGAGTCAATAAGTTCATAGGGTGTAAGGATTGAGTTTACTTAATTCGCTGAAGCCCTTGAGTGAAGGACAGGAGCGGTTGAAGAGTGTCTTGGGTGACGAGACGTACTCCATAGTAGGTATTTTCGGACCTACGGGGGCAGGGAAGTCCCTCTTCACGCTTGCTTACGGGATAGACGCAGTGAGTTCAGGTAAGTACAGGAGGTTAGTTGTTGTTAGGCCATTAATTGACGTCACTACAGGAGAAGAAATTACTTTAGCTGAAGCAGGTCCTGAGTTCATGGAGCTCTCGAAACAGTACGTCATGGATGTATTGTCGGGGATGATATCCTGGGAGAAGATTGAGGAGCTAGTTAAGGAAGGCAAACTAACTTTTGCGGACAGCCACTACCTTAAGGGAAGGACATTCGACGACTCAGTGGTCTTTATTGATGATGCACAGACCCTGAAGGTAGGTTCCTTAATTGAGGCCCTAGTTAGGGTTGGGAGGAACAGCAGATTAATTGTTGCTGCGGACCCCGTATTTCAGAGCCTGAAGACCGGGGAGAACGACCCTACGGCAGTCCTCAGAGACATACTTGTGGGTGAGGAGAAAGCATACGTAGTTGATTTAGGGATTAAGGACATCGTTCGTGAGGGAGCTAAGAGAGGCCTGAGGCTCCTCATGGAGTACTTACTGAGGACAAGGAAGTTAAGTGACTCGGAATCTAAAGCCATGGAGTCCCTCAGGATTCGGGCGCCTGACGCAGACATCATTACGGTGCTTGACTTAAGTAAGGCAGCTAAGGCCTCAGGCGTCTCACTAGATCACATACCTAAGTACTTAGTCATAGTTAAGATGGGACATATGGGTAGGCTCGTGGGCAGGAAAGGCGAGAGAATAGGTCTTGTTGAGAAGGACTTAGGCGCTAGAGTCAGGGGTGTTGAGTTAAGCATTGACTTAACCGACATCATTAGGGCCGTTCACCCCATTGCTTGGGTGTGGAAGAGGGTTGAGGATGTGGACTTCACCGGATCATACATAACCGTGAAGGTTGATGAGGGAGCGTACGGGCCCTTCATGGGACACAGAGGGAGTTACGTCAGGTTCCTTGATTTAGTGATGAAGGAATTATTCAAGATAGGTATTAGGGTTGTCCCTGTAGAAGGAAGCAAAAGAAGGTCTAGGAAGTCCTCCAAACCCTGACATCAAGAACGACCTGATAATACCTTGGCCCCACACTCCTAACTACCCTACCGAAAAGGACCCCATGCCTTATCCCCAACTCCCTTAAGGCATTAGAGTACCTCGCCCTCAACCCCTTAACAGCTTCCTTCTTACTTTCAGCTGTTATGAAGTCGTATACGTGAATGACGCCCGAATCCCTTAAAGCATTAACTGCGTAAGGAAGGTACTTCATAGCTAATTCAGGTAATGGCATGAGGACCCGGTCAGCCATGCCCTCAAACCACTTAATTACTTCGCGTGCATCACCCAGAACCGGCTCCACATAAGCCTCAACCTTATTCAGCCTCACGTTCTCAACCATTAGCTCGTAAGCCCTGGGATTAATGTCTATCGAAACAACCTTAAGGGGCTTCCCGGTCCTAGCAACAATTATCGAGAATAGTCCAGCGCCAGCAAACATGTTAATAATGAATTCCCCTTCCTGAACTAATGAAGCAATCCTAGAGTGCTCATAGCTAAGGACAGGAGATATGTAGACTGACTTAATATCTATCTTGAACTTGCATCCACCCTCCCTATATGTTGTTGTCGATCTCTCCTCCCCCGCTAAATGAACGTATTCCCTGACCCTGAACGATC
>JALWQN010000155.1 GCA_027083115.1 Desulfurococcales archaeon | reverse complement strand
AACAACAATAAAGTTGATTGAGATGCTCACCTATAGGGAGGGTTTCGGAAATAAGTTGGCTGAGGGCTATAGGAATTTTGCTAAGGTAATTGGGCCTGAAGCAATGGAGTACAGTTATGATGTTAAAGGATTAAGTAGGGGGTGGTACCATGTGGACTTCATGAACGGAATATTCACGTTGTCTCATGCAACATCAACTAGAGGTGCTGATCATTTAAGAGGTAGGAGTTGGGCATACTGGGAGAATGACATGAATATGGATCCGGAAATGGTTAGGACATTACTGAAGAACGGGTTGCCTGACTACAGGAAAGATCCTGTAGGTTCGTTAATTTGGAGTGAAAGGGCCTGCGTCATAGCAGACTCCATAGGGAGGTGTAAGGGCTCGATAAATACATGGCCTCAGGCACTGCCTCTATGCTGGAAGTACCCTATATTTAATGGAGTAGCAATGTTACTTACTGCAGCAACAGGTATTGAGTTCACAGAGGAGTCAGTAATTAATGTTGCTGATAGGGTTTACTTGATTGAGATGACCTTCAACTACAAGCAAGGCATTAAGAAAAAGCACTTCGCCGTTCCATTCCCGCCAGAAATTAAGGACACGCCTAAGATAAAGCAAGAAATTAAGAGGCACTGGGAAATGGTTGACGAATACCTTGAGAGAAGAGGCTGCGATAAGGAAACCACATTACCTAAGAGGGAGACCCTGAAGAAGTTAGGTATTGAGTGGGTTGCTGATGAGGTTGAAGGGAAGGAGTATCCTGAATGGGATGGTCCACCCTTATGGCCTCTAGACAAGTACCCGAGTGGGAGGTGAGTTGGATGAGTAAGAAAATCCTTGTAGTAGATTATGATTCGTGCACTGGTTGTCATCTCTGTGAGCTTGCATGCAGCGTTACTCATGGAGGGATAGTGAATCCGTACTTAGCAAGAATATCTGTCATGACTAAGCCAGAAGTACAGACATCAACACCTGTATACTGTCTTCAATGTAATGATGCCCCTTGCGCTAGAGCATGTCCTGTGAATGCAATTAAGTATGATGATAAGACTAGCTCATGGCTAATTGATTACGGTAGATGTATTGGATGTAGGGAATGTGCCTACGCTTGCCCCTTTGGGGCAATATCCTTTAACTTATCTGCAGCGCCAATCAAGTGTGACTTATGTGGTGGTAACCCTGAGTGTGTTAAGGTATGTCCTCATGGTGCCTTAATCTTTGGCGATGAGGAAGAAGTCATTAGGAAATTAAGGAAGAAGAAAGCTAAGGGAGTGGTTTACGAGCTATATCAGAAAGGCACTCAAGCACTTCCAGGCAATAGAGTTAGGGAAGCTGAGGAAGCTGTTAAAACACTATATGGTATCTGGGAGAAAAGAAAGAAACTTAAAATTTAAGCACAGCTTTTTTGATGAATTTAGTTAAATAGTGGTCTTTATTAGGGGATGACGTTAACTTGACTAAATACGTTCTTGACGTAGTGCTCGGTAAGTGCACTGGATGCTTAAAATGCGTTTATGCGTGCTCAATGACTAAGGGAGGTGTTCTTGACCCCCTGCTTTCGAGAATAGACGTGAGATTCTCTAAGGGAGTCGTTGTGGACGTTAATGTATGCAGGCACTGTAATCCAGCTCCATGCGCTTCAGTATGTGAATTCGATGCTCTTAAGGTAGTGGATGGGGTTGTTTTATTAGATAGCGATAAATGCACAACATGCAAAGCCTGCATGGGCGTATGTCCTTTTGGAGCCATTAAGGATTCAGGCAGTGGCGAATTAATCAAGTGCGATCTATGTGGTGGCGACCCAACATGCGTTAAGGCCTGCCCTACGAACGCATTAATTTTTGGTCCAGCAGTAAAGGAAAGAACACAGCTTAAGAGTAGGTCCGTTAAGGAAATTCAGAAGGTTCTAAGCTCTAAGTACGGGTGATAATTATGAAAATAGTCATTATTGGTGGAGGGGTTGGTGGTCTCTACACTGCTTACTACCTCCTTAAGGAAGGTGCTGAAGGAGGCAACATCACAGTCCTTAGTAAGGAAAAACCATATACGAGGCATAGGTTATCAGAAATCCTTAGGTATTCTTCAGGGATTCATCATGCTTACTTAAGGATTTATGAACTACTGAAGAAAAAGGGCATTAATATAGTGTTTGATGAAGCCATAGACGTAAGACCTAAGTCAAAGGAAGTTATCCTTAAGGAAGGAAGGCTGGTTTATGATGACTTAGTCATAGCTACAGGAGGGAAACCATTTAAACCACCTATACCGGGCATGGAGTTAAGTAACGTTGTATCTTTTTACGATATCGATTCTCTTAAAGAGTTGGATTCATTGAGAAGAAAACTTAAGATAGCTGTTGTTGGTGCCGGATTGGTTGGTCTAACTGCTGCAGCAGCGCTCCACGCAAGAGGACATGATGTAGTTGTTTATGAGGTTTTACCTCAGGTTCTTTCAGAGGTTCTTGACCCTGAACCCGCTAAGTACGTGGAGAATCATTTGAGGGATAAAGGACTGAAAATAAATCTTAATGAAGGAGTTAAGGAGTTGAAAGGCATTAAGAGAGTAAGAGAGGTAAGAACCTCCTTAGGCGTTAGGGGTGTTGACCTGG
>JALWQN010000154.1 GCA_027083115.1 Desulfurococcales archaeon | reverse complement strand
ATTATTGAGGTAAGACCTTGGGGTCCCTTACACACCTACTCCTTAATTGGGCCTGTAAAGGTCATATCCGCTTTTCAAGCAAGAAATACCTTAAGGTTGTCTGTGAGGCCGGTAAGATTAGGCTGGCAAGGGAAAGTTCTAGTTAGTGTTGAGTCACCAGTTTATAGGTATCAAGGTAGCTTCGCCATAAAATCCCAAGCACCAATTATTAAGAAAGCAATAGTAAGTAAATGCCTTTACTCTAGCTCTGGGTTACTAGGTGATGGAAAATCTAACTTCATGTCATTACTGAACATAGGTATTGACAGGAAAGCCCCTGAAGACTACAGAATCGATGTAAGAAGTGAGGAGGTGAAGGACCTAAAGGTTTTATGGAGGGAACTTATTTCTCAGAGCCAACAAGACGAATGGGTCTTAGAGGTATGGGGCCGCATAAGAAACATCAATAATAAATTACTTCGGCTATCGGTTTTTAGCGAGAGCCCCCAAGAGAACTCATTTGTTGGGGATCTTTACGTAAGTAAGCAAGTGTGCCGCGAAGTTAGGGAGCCACAGCATAATTTAGTTACTGAATTCACCGAGGATGAAATACTTGTTAGGTCAACTTCTAATGCTAAGTTACGGGCTTACTGTGTCGATAATATTTACGAGAATTACGATATCGTGAAGGTATCCAATTGTTCTTCTTCTCCCTTACTTGTTGAGGTTCTAACCACTGACGGCAATTTCAGGTGGATTAAAAAAGCGCTTATTAAGTTACCCTTAAGAATTGCTTATCGTGAAGGAAAGTACTATAAGGTAACCAACAGCCCCAGCCACTTTATTATAGAGATTCCGAAGGCTCCTCACTCACCTGCCTTTGTCTTAACTGGAGCCGTCTCAAGCCAAGATAAGAAATCAAAGATAGATATATTTTTCAGGATCCATAATTACTTACCTTCCCTAAACATTGTTTTCTGCGGAAAAACTTCAAAAGCAATCTATGGAGGTAATGAAGGAAGCATAAGTTGCGACTTATTCAGGTCCCTAAACGGATTATATCTCTTAGCTCTTTATCCGGGCCTAAGCAGAGAACACTCAAGAACGCTCGAGATTGATGGGTCGTTAGTACTGAAGGAAGTTATTGCTTACGCCACGAGGGTAGCTAACGAACTGAAAAGGAGGTTGTAGAACTTGAAAAAGCTATTGAAGAATTTCCAGAAAGTACTGAAATCCTTTAGCGGACCGGTCAGTTCTTTACTAGCAAAAAACTGGTCTGAAACCACACTAAAGGATAAGAGGGTGAAAGACTTCTTTTTTTCACAAAACAATATCTTGCTTAACTATAATGATGGAGAACACTGCGGGATTAAGGGATTAGTTGTTACTGGCATAACGAAATCACTTCAGGAAATGAGCGCCGATGAGCTCAGGCAGTACATTAAGACCTACTTTGCAACTCTCAATTTGGGCTTCCCTATAGAAATGATTACTAATATTGAACCAATTTCTTTAGAGTCTTACTTAATGAAGGTGGAGAAAGAGCTAGATACTGTCGAACTAATTGTCGAAAGTAATCCTTCACTCACGAGCGCCAAAGAAAAGTTAAGGCATCTCGAAACAATGAAGGAAAATGTGGTTAAGCTTGGTATACCGCCTTTTAAAATAACTTCATACATTTTGTTAAGGGAGTGCTCTCCAAGTATCAATGACGTAGTTAACATACTGGACCGCAGAACTAACTTAGTTCAGCAAGCACTAACCTCCGCAGGGTTAAAGATGAAAGAACTGAAAGCGAAAAGCCTCAAAGACCTGTTAAGAAGGTATTCTGGCACTCTACCACGTAAGAAGAGGAAGCTAATTCAGAGCCTAATGAACGTCTTAGCTGGCTCCATATATGCTTCCCCTGCAATGATTGTGTTTTTTCCAGCACTAATGTGGGAGGCCGGAGCATGGTTCTCTAGAATCTCAGGCATTCTATTAGGGAGAAACATATTTACGAATATGCCTGTATTCTGGGATATGGAAGAGATGCCCTCACCCCACACAGTAGTTGTTGGTCCAACAGGTTCAGGAAAAACTGAGTTCTTAGTAAATCTAGTTAAGAAAATACGGTATGCCTACAGTAGCAATACCTTAATCATCGATGTTAAGGGAGAGTACGAAGATAGACTACTGGAGAGAGGAGTTGAGGCGATAAACTATACCTTAGGTAAGAATCTATGCTTAGATTTCAAGAATTTGGGGAATTTGTTTCCAGCTGATATGAGGAGTAGCGTAATCACTGAAGAAATAGCTACTAACCTGAGGGTTAAGGATACCGAATTAATTGGTATTCTTTACGACCTCATTGATTCGGCAGTGAATGATTGGGAGTCAGACTTCCTTGAGAGCATTTCTGAAGGAGTAGCTCTCTACGAAAACACCTACCGAACATTCCAGCTAAAGAAAATAATTAAGAAATTGGGAATAATTTCCTCAGAATGCAGGAATGAGTTAGTTTCCACCACAATTAACTTCCTTACAGGCAAGCAAAAATATCCTACAATTATCGATTTATCGTTGATTTACAGCATCGATCCTCCGTTAGTTTCCTTAGCTGTTTCAGCGTTATCTAAGGCGTTACTTTCAGCAGTAAGAAATATGCCAGCAACATTGGAAGCTGGATGGAAACACTTAGTGCTTGATGAGGGATGGCTATTCACAAAAGA
>JALWQN010000153.1 GCA_027083115.1 Desulfurococcales archaeon | reverse complement strand
GAATAAGGATAATATAGTGCTCGTAATGAAGGAAGGGCAAATCCTAAAGAATCTGCTATCCTCATGACGCACTAAAAGACGTCACCCAATAATTAGCTTCCGAAGTAATTTTCACCAATAGTCTTGCTAATGACTTATATAAGGGGTAATTTATGTGGCAGGCCCGCCGGGATTTGAACCCGCGACAACCGGCTTAGAAGGCCGAAACCACATAAAGTAGTGCATCTACTTCTAATCTAAATGGAGACAAAGAGTAAAAATGATGAGGAAGCTGAAAAGGCTTGAGTTTTGGGATGGATACATAATTATACCTCCTAATTGGATTGAGCGTATGGTGTCAGTGCTATATTTAGATTTCCCAATGCATAGGAGTTTGCACGCTTTTGCCAAGAATAACTCTGTTTATCGTTTAGTGCTTTCCGATTGTTTCAGAAGTATATGCTAAGGTTTCTTCTCACATAGTATCTCATCCTGCCACGTTGATCCGTGCTCTTGACTTCACTTGCTTAAGTAGTTTTGGCACATTCCTCCTGGGCAGTAGATATGCCCAGGGCGCTATTCTTTGACCACCGAGCTTTTTGGTTAGCCCCCCAACATGGTAGGTTCTGCCCTTGATGGTTACCCTCTTTCCCTCAAGTAGCACTCTTAGTCTCTCACGGGCACGCTTATCCCTCGGTGGCTCCACCTTGACTATGATAGGCTTGCCAAGGCTCAGTATCTGTTCCGCATAGAGTATTCCCTTATAGAGCACTGCCTCCCATACGTAGGGGCTCTCCTCCTCTATGGCTCGTGGGATTTTAGAAACTACTTTAGCATCTCTGAGGGCTTTTGTCAATATTTCTGGCCTTAATGCGACCTTGTTCCTTACCAAGTAGATGTGCATGGAGGCAGTTAATCTATAGTCGAGTAGGTGCTTGGACGTAATGTAGAGGGCCAGATAAACCTTCTCATGCTCACCAAGATTCCCTGCCCAATCAGGTAAGCGGACACATATCATGCAATCGCATCTAGTTTCGTTAATACATAGCGTCCAACCTTTAAGGGCAGACACAAAGGCACCGAGGTCAACCTTCATTTTGTATCACCCTCCCTCTTTACCGGAAACATTTCATTGATGAAGGCCTCTACTCGCCTTCTCGCAACCATATACCTTGAAGGCTCTACATCACTGGCGATGCTCCTAAGAAGATTACGTAGACTCTGAATATCAACTTTAATACCTATTGCCTTAATGGTGGGAGCTAAGTGCTCAATAGGTGAGCCTAGGGCTTTAGCTACGAGTGCGGCGTGTCCCTCAATCACTCTCAGCCTTTCAACCCTTACTACATGTTTAAGTAAAGTTCTTGGAACGAAGAAGTCATGAATAGGGTATACGATTTCTACGGGTTTGCCTGCCTCTATGTAGAGGCCACCTGACTCCGACCTCCCAACACTAAGACCAAGGGCCAGCATTCTCTCCTCAACCCTCTCATCAAACACAACCATAGGCTCGTCCACATATATGTCAACATCTTTAGTTTCATCCAAGTATGTAGGTGGAAGCCAGCCCTGAACTATCAACGCATAAGTGCCAACAATCACTGGTTCATAACCCAGGTGCTCGAGCTCCAAAAAGATGCTTCTAATAGTTCTCTCCAAACCACGCACACTCCATCCCACATAATATTTTCTGCCACACGCATATAACAGTTATCCCTTCCACTCACCCAAAAAGCTGTAATCTCGTAAAGGTAAATGGAGAATTAATAAGACAATACCAGCTAATAAAGGACGACGCCCCTAAGATGTAATATTCGCCTTCGGGGGTTTTCGAACCACCACCCCTAACATTAATTTATTATACTTCAAACTATATCTGGTTCCAATAGTTTTTCAATTCTCTGATGTAGTAAACTTATCAGACAGAGACGACTAATGACTTATATAAGGAGTAATTTATGTGGCGGGCCCGGCGGGATTTGAACCCGCGACAACCGGCTTAGAAGGCCGGCGCCCTATCCTGGCTGGGCGACGGGCCCTTAGTTTGAAGCCCGATTCTTTGTTCATTAAGGTTCTTTAAATTTTATTTTTGCTTGTAAGGCCGGCACTATCTTTGAGAATTAATGAAAAGGGAGTATATTGCTGTATTTAATTGCTTCCTGTATTTTGTTTTTATTATTTCCCCAGCTAAATCGTACACGTGACTGGATTTCTCCAGTATTAGGTAGTCACTGCTTGAGGCTATTCCCCCCTCCTTAATGACTGAGGTGTCTGCCTTACTTGCTAGGATAACGTCCACGTTCTTACGGATTTCTTGCTTAATGGCTTCCGCATGTCTTGCGCTCCAACTGACGTTCCTATCTAAGAAAAGCGTGATTCTTAAGGGCTTCAGCTCCTCAACCTTCTCAGATATTAGTTTTATTGCTGTCAGCAGCGAGGAGGAAGAGAAGTTCCTTACTTTAACGCTCCTCAAGTCCCTAACGAATGTGTCGTCACAAAGATATAAGGTCCTTCCCTCAACGCCTGAGGCCACAGTCAGGATTACGTTATACCCATCAACAACTAATTCCTTACCTTTAATCTCGCTTGAGTCAACTACCTTGCTGATGATTTCAGCGGCGTCTTCGCTGGAGTGGACACACCTGTAAAGAAGAACCCTTTCTTCTCTACTCAATAGATATCTGGAGGTAATTAGGTCTAGAGCGCTTGAAGGATTATAGCCCCTATCCAGCAGGTACCTGTAGTCTTCGGCAGCCCTAAGCACTTCATGCCTTAAAGCCCTTGCGTAACTCATGCCTTAGCATCCTCTGAGAGCTTAAGGAACCTCATCAGAATATCCTTAACCTGAGAGACGATGGTTGAGGATAAAGATTTAATGAATCCGCTCGCGTGAGTTCTTTGCCCACCACCAGAACCACCTATTGATCTAAGTATCCGCTTGATTAGTTGGCTAGCGTCATAGCTTTTCGCCGCTTGATCACCTAAGGACAGCTCTATCTGATAGCCAGTCCTTCTTCTTATGAGGATGGCAGCAACAACTTCTGGGGATCTTCTTGATACCTCCATCAGGATTTCCTTAACTAGGCCTGAATCTTCAGCACTTACCTCCCCTACAACTAGTTTGTGATTATTTATGTGCTTGGCATTAGCCATTAGGTTATTGATTAGGCTTTCCTTATAGAGCCCCGAGTACCTCCTTAATTTTTCCTTCAGCTCACTTAATTCCTGAATAACTGACTTGCTTCTAGCTATTAGGTCCCCACCCAAGATCTCGGATGCCTTACTCACTTTATCCTCTAAGTCCCTAGCATACTCCGCTACTTCAGTCCCAGCCACATACTCTAAACGTACTACACCATCAGCTATTCTATCCACTGAGGTTATTTTTATGGCTCCCACGTCCTTAGTGTTAGTTACGTGAGTTCCGAAGCAGGCTTCAGCATCAAAACCCTCTATCTCAACTACCCTCAGAACAGGTTGAAGAACGACACCCCCTTCATAAAGGCGGAAACCATATTTCTTTTCTGCCTCATACTTAGGTAAGTAGTAGGTCCTAACCTCCCTTCCTTCGAGAATTACCTTATTCGCTAAATCCTCTATCCGCTTTAATTCATCCTTATCTATTGGTTTATAATGGGTTATGTCTAACCTCGCTCTCTTAGGTGTTTTCTCTGCTCCAGCCTGCCATACGTGATCCCCTAAAACCTTTCTGGCAGCACCAAGGACTATGTGGGTGGCTGTATGATGACGCATTAGCGGAAACCTCCTGAACCAATCTATTTCTCCAACAACTTCCTTACCTTTAATTAAGTCCGCCTTACCATCGAGAACATGAATGACTACATCATTAACCTTCTGTACATCCACCACCCTAAGCTCAATCCCTGAGCCATCAACCTTAATGAACCCCACATCATGTGCCTGACCACCTCCCTCCGGATAGAAGGCTGTTTTATCCAGCACTACATACCTAGATTTAATTACTGAAATTACTTTAGCCCTGAATTTCCTTAGGTACGGATCTTTATGGAAAAGGAGTTCCGTAGGTGGGAAACCGCTAGCCTCTTTAACTACGTCGTCAGGGAGAGGCAGTTTCTTAACTTTCTTTATAGGTGCTGTTGAATGCCTTGCGGCAACCTTAGAGAAGAAGTCCTCAGGCACACTTATCTTTAGACCTAACCCACTACTTATTTCTTTAACCATGTCTGGAGATATACCGTGACTGTCGTATAACTCTATGAGCTCATCCATTGTGAGGCCGGTCTCGCCTTTCTTCAGGTATTTACTAACTATTTTGGGGGCTCTCTTCAGCACATCGTTGAACTTGCTTAATTCGTGCTGGGTTACATCAAGAATGTAATTAAGTGACCTAAGTAGTTGGGGGTATAAGCTCACCCAATACTTAGCCTGCAATTCTAGGAGGTTACTAATGGAACTTAGTGAACCTAAGGAGGAAAGAATCCTGAATATTCTTCTCAGGATTAATCTAGCTAAATACCCCTCCCCAGTATTTGAAGGAACAATACCGTCGGCCAGCATCAATTCAGCTGTCTTTATGTGATCGAGAAGAGCATACACCATCACTGCAGTATCCAAGTATTTTCCGACCTCACTAAAACTGTACCCAGTGTCTTCCGAAATCACTTTCTTGAGCTTCATGTAGAGCCTCTTATTTTTAGGGCTTAACTTACCTGAATGCCTTACAGCATCAAGCAACAGATCGATTGGCGGTTCCTCAAGACCCAAAACATCATAGTATTTCTTAAGTAGGTCCCCATATATTGCGTGAAAAGCTGTAGGGACCCCCTGACTGAACCACGAAATTCTTTCAATCCCATAACCTGTATCAACTATCTTTATCGGCATCTCAATGTACTTACCGTCCTTCACCTCATACATCATGAAGACAAGGGTTGCGAGCTCTAACCCACCAACCGTGACCTCAAAGGAAGGTCCTGCATTCCCTCCTCCTTCCCACCATGACTCCTTAAATACGAGTTCATCTTCAGGTATCCCTACTTCTTTTGTAAAGAACTCCATAGCGAGCTCTACAGTTTTATCCTTAAAGTAAACTTTCTTCTTAGGATAATTGAAGGCATGATGACCACCCATAATGAAGCTTGTTAAGTGCCTCCCGAAAGTATAGCCTACACTATCGATATCTTCTAGTCTTATGCATGGTTGAGCGATGACTAATGGGTTTGCAGGTGGTGGCATCATACCAGATGTCACATGAGGTTGGAAAACAATGATTGATGCTATCGTTAAGTAGAGATCATCCCTCCATCTAGCCACTACCGGATATGGGTCTATGATTTCATGACCTTTCCTATTGAAGAAATTAAGGAATCTTTGCCTAGATTCTTGAACAGTGAGGCTAGGCAAGGACTTGCTCAGCCTGAAGAACGTGTAGTCACTGCAGGGTGCGTCACCACAATCATCTCTTCTCCGTAGGGACCAGAAATACTCTCCGCAATACTTACATTTTTGCCTTACGTACCCTCTTTCACTAAACATCTTCACCCTATATACGGAAGGGTTCACGACACCCGTTCCAGACACCTCTAGAGTAAGCTCTATGAAATTATTTTAAATTACCTAAGAAATAACGGAAGAAAGGATTTAAAATAGAAGTTAACCGAAGAGAGAAGATATGCCTTCAGCTATCTCTTCCTCACTAACTTCTTTCTTCTCTTCCTCCTCTTCTTCCTTCTCCTCTTTTTTATGCTCTACCTTGGAAGGAGGTTGGTAAGCGTGAACCTCAACCTCAATTCCAATATCAGGTACTTTCTGCTTTACCTCAATAGCTAAAGTTAGCGCCTTAGCTACAGCTGTCCTAATGACTTCAGCTGCGGTTTCTGGAGTTATGAAACCTGCTTCACTAGCAAGTAAGAGGGCTCTCCTATGGGCTCTAGCAAGGATTTGCGGTAAAATATCCGGTAAAGGCATTGCTGTCTCGATAGCCAGTTCCTTACTTATAGACACAGCCTTAAGGACTTCGTTCTTGAAAGTATCAATATCTATCTTGAGGTCGTCTGAAGAATAAACCTTCCCTTCCTCCCAAACAGCCTTCAGGGATAACCTAACCATTATTGGTTTAATATCAAGCTTCCTTAGAAGAGATGATAGCTCTGGGCTTATTTCGTCACTCGCTTTCGCGACCTTAGTTTCTTTAGCTATCCAAATAATTCCTTCCCTCACTTGAGTCCTTATTTTCAGTTTCCCAAACACCGAGAGCATAGGGCCTGGAGGTATTCCTGTAGGTCCCTCAGGCACATAAATATCGCTCTCTGCCTTATCCCCCGGCTTAGCATACCTTGGAGCAACTATTTTCTCAATAATTAAAGCGATTTCGTAAGGATTGGAGTTAGTGAAGAGAAAAGCATTAATTCCTGTGAGGTGCTTAGAGAGTTCCTCAATTCCTTCAATACCTAGTTCCTTCGCTGCCCGAAAGAAAACATTGTTTTTATATACCTTCACGATTCCGTACTTCCTTATTTCGCCCTTAATCAGGTTGTACTGATGTGAAGGCACATTCTCTAAAGAAATTATCGCAACAGACCTGAATTTCTTCAGGAGTCCCTTAACTTCATTAACCAATTCTTGCTTACGTCTTATTGCTTCCCTCAATCTCTGGGTTTTCGACACGTTATAGCTTTGCAGGTATCTTAAAGCCCTACTTAACGATGCCTTCGTAGATACCTTCATCACGTGAACACCTCTATCGGTAAACCCATGGTTGTTTTAATATATAGTTTTGTTGTTGCTTCGAAAGGCCTTTTATATTTGGCTTTAATCTTTTCTATAACAGCTAAAGCATTCTCAGCCAGGTCACCAGGATCCATGTCCTCAGTCCCAATCCGGCAACCTACCCAAGCTTGCTCCTTATTCCTTAATCTCACACTCTGCGAGTACCGCTTAACTAAAGACGCTATGTCTGCATTCACAGGCAAAGGCACTGGGGCCTTACCTCTAGGACCTAGTGCAGGGCCTAATATCCTTCCCATCTGAGCCATTAAGTCAGCCCTCACTAAAACCCAATCGAACTCCCTAGCTAACTTCTTGATTTGCCTCCTACTCATGGACTTCACTTCATCACCTCGGTATGCAGTTATTCCTGCTTCCTTAGCCTTCAGAAGCATATCCCCATCAGCGACAACTAACACTTTAGAGGGCTTTCCAGAGCCTTTAGGAAGGTACACAGCTTCCCTGAACTTTATTTCAGGATCCTTAGGGCTTACACCCCTAAAAACAACCTGCAGCTCCACCGACTGCTTAAACCCTCTCCCAGCACCTAACTCAATAGCTTTCCTTATAGCTTCCTCCAGTACTTCCTTAGTTAATGGCATACCATTCACCTACCTTTTCTGAATTCTTCATCATATTTAAGCAATAACTCATCATGCTTCCCATCAACAACCTCACTAATAACTACCTTAGGTTCCTTACCATTAACTGTTAACCCTATTGTAGCTGCCGTGGAAAGAACCGTCTTGACAGCAGCCTTCAGAGTTTTAGCCGTAAGCTCATGTTTCTTCATTAAAGTGACCTTAATGACGTCATCAAGTGATAAGTCACCTACTTTATTGTGGGCAGGGTCACCTGAGGGTTTACTGGCACCTGCTACCTTAAGAAGTAGTGATGATGTTGAGGGAGACTTAACCTCAACCCTATAGTTCTTTGTCTCTGTATCGAAATAGATATTCACTGAAACTTCCATACCCTTCAAAGGCTCAGTAAGTTCATTAATTTTCGAAATTACCTCATCCACAGGTAGCCCGTACTGAGCTAATGAAGGGCCTAATGGTGGCTCGTTAGTTGCTTCACCACCCTTAATTTTTGCTTTTACTGTTTTCCACACCATATTACATCACTTCCTTTTTTCAGGTCTTATATCATCACCAGGTAAGGTAGCCTCCATGCTGTAGGAGGCCTCAAGCATCCTTACGGTAACGAGGTTCTTCTGTATATCTACTGATACAACTCTGGCTTTTAAGCCTTTGAAGGGACCTGAAACAATCTCAACAATATCCCCAGGCCTAACTTTCTCGATCGGCGAGACTGTCTTAATTAACCTCTCAACCTCTGCCTCACTTAAGGAACCAATAGCGCTGCCTTTAACGTGCTTTATGTCCCTTATTAAGCGATTCACAACATGTAGCCCTTTAGCTTCAAGAATTATGTAGCCCTTGATTTCGGGAGGGACAATTATGGAATAAAGGCCACTATTAGGTATGCCTTTAGCTACGGACTCAAGCATTAAAGCAACGTTTATTTCCTGGTTGGCAGTAGTCCTCAAAACTAAGTATCGAACCGAACCGGGGGACTTGCTTTTTTCTTCGCTCATTACTCATAACCTCACTAGCTAGTCAAGTCATGCCTGTACCTTGAGCTATCCTTAGAGCTAAATACACTAGATAACCTATAGTGCCAACCAAGAGCATCCCACCAAAAGTAATTTTAAGAAGCAACTTGTATTCATCAGGCTCAGGCTTTTCGGATATTTCAAGGATCTTCCTCCACATCGACATTAATTCCTCAAACTTCAATGAACCCTACCCCCAACCTACTCTCCTAGTAACTTATTAAGTATTTCACTAGGTTCGTAAGGTACTAAGTCATCATATTCCTGGCCAACACCAACAAACATAATAGGCTTCCCAATAGTTAAGATAATACTTAATGCGGAACCTCCTTTTGCGTCAGCATCAAGCTTAGTTAGTATGACGGCATCAACACCAACTGCTTTATCGAACCATCTGGCCTGCAATATGGCGTCATTCCCTGTTAGAGCGTCAAGAACAAGTAACTTAAGGTTTGGTTTAACGACCCTAACAACCTTCCTGATTTCCTCCATCAGGTTCCTGTCAGTATGCATCCTTCCTGCAGTATCTATTAGTACAACCGGGTACCCCTTTCTTTCTGCATGAATTACCCCGTCCTTAGCTACGGCCGCCGGATCGGCTCCGTACTTGCCCTTAATGAAAGGCAAGCTAAGATTCCTAGCATGTATTTCAAGCTGCTCTTGAGCACCTGCCCTGAAGGTATCCGCCGCAACAATTACTGACTTCAGCCTATTTTTAAGTAGAAGGTAAGCCACCTTAGCAATTGTTGTGGTCTTTCCTACCCCATTCACACCCATAAAAACAATTATGTAGGGCTTAGGACTTTCCTTTATTGCCTGTATGATGTCTGAACCCATAACACCTCTCATAAGCAACCTCTTAATGGAATCTGTTATTTTTTCTTTAACTTCTTTCTCTGCCCTAGAGAACCTACTGACCTTTAATCCAGAAAGCTCTTTCTTCAGAATATCTCTAAGCATCTCAACAACTTCGTAAGCAACATCACCCTCAAGAAGAGTTACTTGCACCTCATCAAATACCTCATCAATGTCGTCCTCAGTTAATTCTTTCTTAGATAAAACATCGCCAAGCTTTTTGGATAGACTAGAAAAAGCTTCCTTTAATTTAAGCGGCAATAGACCTCACCCCATAAGACGCTGAAGAAAGCTTAGGTTAACGCCCTTACTTAGCTTCGCTCTTAGCCTGCTTCTTGGCTTGCGCGATTAATGAATTCACTAACAGCTGTAACTGGTCATGATAGTCTGTTGCTTTATTAAGTTCTTTCCTTAATTGAGTTAGTACGTTACTTAATTCCTTCTCCTTACTTAGTACTATCTCAATAGCTTTCTCAAGAGGTAATTCCGTATAGTTATCGCCACCGATATGCACGACAACTGAATCGATTGTTACTGGCTTAGCTCTTAGCATAACATGCCCTCTCCTATCGGCTGGTGCAAGGACCTCCTCAGGAGCTTTAGTTTTTAATTCGGAAACAACATTCTCGCTGGACTTTACCTCAGTCAATTCAGCAATTAAATTATCGATTTGGGCCTGCAACGCAGAAATGTAATTCCTTAAGTCATTTAACTGAGCCATTAAAGCATCTAGAGACACAACTACTTTTTCCCCGCCGGCTTTAGATGCTGCCACTGCACTCACCAGCCCGTTAAGTTACTGATGTCCTTAATGTACTTGTATTTGGACTCCTCTGGTGAGATCTCAAATACCTCTATTATTTTAATATGTGCTCTCTTCAACTTATGCTTGCTACCTAAGTCGGAATACACTTTTTCTATAGCATCCTCTTTCCTGAGAGCTCTCACATCTATGGTAAAAGGCTGCCATACCCTTATCCTGTCAGGACTGAACAACGCAATCCCCCTAACCCTATATACTTTTACCTCCATACTTACTCACCTATGTTTAATGCCTTCATTATCCTCATTACTTCAGGACCCGTGGTTTTGGAACCCACTAAGGCCCCATGATTGTTAGCTACGAGTCCCGTCTTAATAAAGGCTACACCAAAATTAACTGTTGCTATGTCGGCATGCACCCTAAAAAGATCCTTAATGAACTTAATTTCTTCATCACTCACATCAGGATGTAGCGCCCCACCAAGGTCAGTAATTACTGCCGCAGAACCTACTGTTGGGACGCCTGCAACAGAACCCTTCATATGCCTCTCAACTCCTAACAGCGAAGTTATTTCCGAGACCTCATTATCCGTTAGTTCGGGGTGAAGTAAAGCAGCCTTATTATTTGTTAGAACAACATTACCTAAAGCCGTAAACAATCCTGTAAAGACCTTAACAGGCAACCCTAAGTTCTTCAGATGCTGTACTTCGCTTTCCTTAGCAATCCTAGGAAGAAGTATTGCCCTATCATTTCCTGCAATAAAGATGCCTAAGAGTGGACTCCCTGAAATTCTTGCCTCAATAACCTCAACATCAAGAACTTCCTTTATCTTTTTCTTAACAACAGAATCAATCCCTTTGGGAACTAAAGCAACTTTATTATTAGCAAATAAATAAACACCTATGTTTGGATTCCCGAAAATGCTCAACATATCTAAAGGCATTAATGGCTTCCCTCACCCTCTTCAGTTTTCTCTTTCTCCTCAACAGGTACCGCCAAGGCAGCTTTAAGGATCTTACCTTCATCATCCAATTGAACTACCCTGACAGCCACCTTTCTTGGCGGCTTATCGTAGGACCTCGAGAACACGAACTCATTAATTGATTCATCAATAACTATTTTTTCGGCTTTTGTATGCCTGTACAAGAACTCCCTAATTTTCTTAACTGCCTTAGGCGCTCTATTGGAACGCCCTGCCCAATACAGCCTCCCTAAACCAATCACATATATTTTTTCTTCCGGCAAATTCAATCACCTTCACACATTCTTTAGCTTAGTTCTTCTCCAGTTTCTTAACCTAGGTCTGTAGGGTACTTTCCTTAAGCTTTTAATCACTACCCACACAGGAACTCCTTGATTGCTTTTCAGGGCTTTAGCAAGCCTTAATTTCCTCGCTACATGCTTATTTCGTGCCATACTCATCACCTTTTCTCACGAATATTTATCTTAAACTCCCTCCTAGTCCTTGAGTCAATAGCATATAATATCTGCTTTAAAGTGTCGTCATCAATAACTGAGTTTAGCCTCCCGCTAAGCGCTAAACTAATGATGTAGTCCTCAACTGCCTTAGCTAATTCTGGCCTAACTAGCTTAACATTATTTAATCGAGCTCTCGCTTCAGGAGTAGTGATTTTCCTAAGTATTTCTTGCTTTTGAGCCTCCCTAATCATTTCCTCCTCTTTCATTCTTTCTTGCTCTTGCTGCTTCCTAAGGAGCTCCTCAAGCTGTTTTTTCTTAAGGCGCTCAAGCTCCTCATCATAATTACTCACTAGTCTTCCCCCCACCATACTTTAATAATTCAGGCCTATCCTTAATTAGATCTGCAAACACCTTATTAGCTATCCTATCCATTAGGGAGAGTCCCTTGGGGGATAAGGCACGACCCCTCTTCCTTTCCTTCATAATTAAGCCGGCCTTCTCAAGTTGCTGAAGTATTTTCCTTATATGAGAACCCCCTGCCCTGTGGAAGTGGGAGGGCGCGGATCCCCTATCTTTTAGGCTCCCATAGGCTGTCCTCAATCTTTGGATACCTAAAGGCCTCCCAGCAACATAGATTTTCCTCATAATGCTAGCTGCCCTAATAAACCACCAATCAGGATCCTCAGGCACCCTCTCTTTATTTGACCCAGTCTTCACTAGAAATGCCCACTCAGGTGGCTTAACCTGCCGAACGTGCTCCTTGAGATACTTAGCTAGTTCATTAATGAAGGCATCTGCTGGCACTTCCTTAACGCTCACCACTCTACATCCCTCTACTCATCAAACTCTCTCTCAGGTCATATTAAGCTTTACACTTTCCTCGAAGCCACTAACTCCTTAAAGAAAAGCAAAATATTACTGTAGTCATTGTTTGAGAAGCCTGAGTTTGCTGCTTGACTGAATAAGTCAGCAGCAGAAGAAGCCAAGGCTGCAGGAAGTCTAACCTTAGATAAAGCACTTGATACATAGCTGAGGTCCTTAGCAGCCAACCTCATAGGGAATCGAGTCGGGAACTCCCCATTAAACCCCCTACCCTCATACCTCTCGACCAAGGTCTTCAACCAGGTGTCTCTCAAGTAAGAAAGTATATTCTCCTTACTTACTCCCCAACCTAAGGCCAGAGCTACTGACTCAGTTAATCCAGCTAAGGAAGTGAGGAACACATTATTTATCGCTAACTTAATTGCTGAGGCCTTAGGGACTTCACCCACATAATAGATTTTCTTACTTAATGCCTTAATTGACGGGAGTTCAGCATCTTCCTTATCACCAGCTACGTAAGTCAGTAGCTTCCCTTCCCTAGATTCAGACACGCTACCTAATACCGGGGCCTCAGCGTAGGATCTGCCAGAGGCCTCCACAGATGACTTCATAACTAAGCTAAACTGAGGTGTAATGGTGGACTGAACGACTATCCTGAATTTCTTTCCTGAAGAAAGTAATCCTTTTGGCTTAAGTAAAACACTGCCTACAGCCTCATTATCTGCCACCATAATATGCACAACATCAGAAGTCTCCCCTACCTCCATAGGCGAATTAACTGCTTCACCACCGCACTCATCCACGAATTTAGTCACTTTAGATCTTGTTCTATTATATACTATTAATTTAAAGCCCACTTCACTAAGCCTGCAAGCCATATTATAACCCATTAAACCTAGGCCTATGAAACCCACCCTCATAAGACATCACCGCAAAGATGGTGCGGCGGCCGGGATTTGAACCCGGGATCTCCGGCGTTCTACGGACCCATACCTTGGAAGGCCGGCGTCCTAGACCAGGCTGGACGACCGCCGCACCCCTAGACCATTTCCTTAAGACATAATAAGGCTTTAATTTTTTGCGTGGCCTATATAATTAAGTTCACGCATAAAGAACCAAAGTTATACAATATGTTGGGGGAAAAGTTTGGGAGAGTGTAGAGGATTTAAGTTCCTAGAACATACTTCAGACGCTTACATAGAGGCAAGAGGTTCATCTTTAGATGAGGCCTTTATCTATGCAGCTAAAGGCATGTTTGAGGTCATTACTGATACCATAAAAGTAGATGCTGTAGTGCTTAAGGAAATTAGGGACTCAGCAATTGATTTAGAGAATGCTCTTTATAGATGGTTAGAGGATCTTCTGATTCTTCACGATAGTGAGGGCCTGGTCTTCAGGGATTTCGATGTTAAGATCGAGCGAACAGGACAGAATGAAATCAAGATTTTGGGAGTTGCTAAGGGAGAGAAATTCGATCCCTTAAAGCATGAGGTGAGGACTGAGGTTAAGGCCGTAACATACTCCCTGATGGAAATAAGGAAGGAAGATAAGTGCTGGGTAGTGAGATTTGTGTTAGACCTTTAGTATAAACAAAACTTAAAATTCCCCAGGAAAACTCCTTATTAGGGGCCGCCGTAGCTCAGCCCGGGAGAGCACCCGGCTGAAGAACATTGCTCAGAGACCGGGGTGTCCGGGGTTCAAATCCCCGCGGCGGCACCAAACCCAAGAATTACTTAATGGTTCCCTTACTTTTTGAATACTTAGCTATAGTGAAAGTGTGTCCTCTCACATCAATAACTTTTGATGAGGTTCGATTAGCAACCTCCTCAGCCAAATCCCTCACGTGAACATCACCTTTAAGGAAAGACCTTAGAACCTTAACTTTAACAACCTTATCTTTCTTCAGATACCTAGCTATTTCCTTAAGTAAGTTGTCAGTTATCCCGTACTTTCCTATTCTAACCTGGGGTTTGCCCGATATCACTCCTTTTTCCTCGGTTCTTCTCTTATGCATGGAGTCCTCATCACCCTACCACATAGTAAGCACTTCTTAATAATAATAACTTGCTTCCTATTCCCTCTAATCCTTACGGTTGCCGTAAGTCCAGGTATTAATGGAATTAGACACTCTTTACAAACCCATCTCCTATAAACAACTGGTTTACAGGTATTAGCTTTTCTTATTAATTTAAGGCCTAACTCAATGTATCTACGAGCAAGAGTGTACTTACCTTCTTTAGTAGCTTGTGCTGCAAGCTTATATAGAAGCAAGGCCCTCTGAATAGCTAAGTCCTTTAATGCTCTGTTGCTTCTTAATCTGCTTGAACTCATTCTTTAGCTCCTCACTGAATTAACAGTTCTAAAGAATCTATTTTAACTACGCTTTAAATTCAGACCACACATTATTTTAGGTGGAATCCTCCATGAAATATGCTGAGCTAAAGCAAGTTAAGGTTGTTCTTGCTGAAGCATCTCTTGAGTTGGTGCCTAAGGAAATAACTAATCATCCATCAGTAATTAAGAACGCCTTAAGGAGGAATAAAAAACCTTATGAAACACTCCTTGATGTTTCATTACATTATCACGCCATGAAGAAGCTCCCTAACAGGGAGAAGAGAGGGAGACCTGACATACTCCATATCACGCTGCTAAATCTCCTTTCTTCCCCTCTCAACCTAGAGGGTAGGCTTAAGCTAATTGTACATACCTATGGAGATTACTGCATTAAGGTTAATCCGTTAACTAAGATACCAAGAAATTACCTAAGGTTCGTCGGATTGATGGAGCAATTACTGAAGTATGGGAGAGTTCCTCAGAAAAATGAACCCTTAATGGAGGCCTTTCCCTCAACATTCGATAAGGCCCTCAAAATCCTTAACGCGTCCAAAAGTATTTTACTAAGTGAGAAAGGTAAACTTAATTCTCCTGAAGAGATCTGTATAGAGAGCTTAGATAAGGGATTACCTATAGTGATAGGTGCTTTCCCCCACGGTGATTTCAGCGAATATGTTCACTCGTCAGCCTATAAAGAATACTCCATTTATCCTAAGCCCTTGGATGCTTGGGTTGTTACTTCCACAATAACGCATGCGTGTGAGAAAGTCCTGCATATACTTCTGTAAAATCAATTGATGGTGCCGCGGCCGGGATTTGAACCCGGGTCACGGGCTATCCACGCAGGCAGAAACCGCTCGAAAGGCCCGCATACTTGGCCGGGCTATACTACCGCGGCACCATAAGGAAATACCTAACGAACTTAAAAATATTGCAATCTTAAGCACTAAATCGTTCTTTCTTCACGAAATCACGAATTCTAAAGGCAGAGTAAAGTAGGAGAGCCAAAATAACTAATTGACCGAAATCAATAGCTAAGGAGGCGTGCCCTGAGGAACTAGCAAACCTAATTAGGAAAGGAAGTATCTCTATCTTTAATTCACTTGAACGTCCTAAGAAAACGGAATAAACGTATGAATAATGAACTATTACGAAAGCAACAGAAGTCACTAAAACCAGTTTTATAAGGGAACCGCAAGGATGAAAGATATACGCAAAAACTACACCAATAAGCATGATGAAGGTCGAGATATATAAGGAAACCATGGTTAACGGTACCTCATACCCTATGTATGGGCTCACGGTTTTAGCTACCTGAAGCATTTGATGAAACAGTAAGAAAATTATTGCGTAAATTAAGGCCCAAGTCAGTAATAATGTAAGTAGCTTATACCTCCGTTCCATACCTTGTGGTTGCTTAGGGAGTTGGTCAGCATTTCCGGCTACGCTCATTACTCATCACGAGACCCTCTTCTCATCATCGGTGAAACATTAGTTAATCGAGCAAAAAAGCATAATGCAACTCATTCTCTGCTGTAAGGGAAACCTAATGCCTTAGGCGGACGAACCTTCTTAATAACTCCCGATAAAGCTATTATAGTTACTATATAAGGAACTGTCCTTAGTATTTCTTGCGGTATAATGCTATTTACTTGAGGCATTGGACCTATCCATAAGACCAAGGCATCAAAGAAAGCAAAGATTAGGGAGCCACCGATCGCTAATAAAGGGTTCCAATTACTGAAGGCAACGTTAGCGAGTGATAACCATCCCCTACCGGCGGATATCTCTTTAGTAATTCCCGAGAACCAGTCAACACTCAAGTAAGCACCTCCTATGCCAGCTAAGAGGGCACCATATGTTGTAGCTATGATCCTCACTAAGTCAACATTAATACCTACAACATCAGCAGCATCTGGATCTTCACCACATGCCCTTATTGCGGCCCCGAACGAAGTCTTAAACAGGAACCAGTAAGTGAATATTGCTATCCCGAAAGCAATAATAACCATTGGTGATAGGGCCCTGCCACCAACGTAGATTGGCTGAATGACCAAGTTTGCTGAAATAGTTCTTGCCCCCCAAACATGCCAGACAGCAAAAATCCCAAAACCCACCACACCTAAAGCGAAGGTATTAACACCTATTGTATCAACAATCTGGTTACCTTTGAGCTTCGTTGAAATTACTCCATGGATCAAGCCAATAAGTAGCCCAACACTAGCTCCTGCAAGAACACCTACCCAAGGTGAACCTGTAGAGACATCAGCAATGACTGCGAAGAACGCGCCCAATAACAGGATTCCTTCCAGCCCTATATTCACAATACCTGATCTCTCAGAAACTACCTCCCCAACAGAAGCTAGAAGTATAGGAACCATTGACCTAAGAGTCATGAACACTAAATCTAGAGCCGGATCCCATATTGCAGTCATTTGCCAACCACCTCCTTACCCGGACTAACAAATTTTCTTTTAATTAATGTGTATAGATTAGGTATAGCTATGGAAATCACAATTATTCCTTGAAAGACCCAAACGATTTCCTTAGGTATACCAATCAGGTTTAAGCCCCTAGCCCCAGCATGCAAGGCCCCTATAAGGATAGCAGCAAATATTATTCCTAAGGGATGATTGCCCCCAATGAGTGAGACAGTAATTCCTTCAAAACCTAAGCCCTGTAGGTTGCTTAAGGTAGATAGCACAGAGTATGAAGGCGGTAATCCAGCAACTTTCTCTATTCCTGCAATACCAGCTAGAAGACCACCAAGCATGAACGAGAGAAACATCGCCCTCTTGGGATTTATGCCTGCATACCTTGCAGCATTAGGGTTAGTTCCAGCAACCCTTAATTCATAGCCTGGAACAGTATACCAAAGAACGTAATATATGACTAAGAGAACACCAATACTTATTACTATGTTCCAAGACAGGCTAGTATTAGGCATCAACAGAGGTATTCTTGCATATGCTGGCACCACTATAGATTTTGTTGCGTCTGAAGGGTTAGGAAAGTACTTAAAGATCGTGTAGTCTGCGACACCTAACGCAATATAATTAAGCATTATCGTCACCACTACCTCATTAACTTCTCTGTACACTTTGAGGGCTGCAGGTATAGCCGACCACATTAAAGCAAACCCTATTCCCACAAGAATTATCGCTAAGACCTCTAAGGGAGCTGGTATGCCAGCAAAGGATGAAGCAATAACTACTCCGAAAGCACCCATGTAGATTTGCCCTTCAATACCTATATTAAAAAGTCCTGCCCTAACACCTAAAGCAAACGCCAAACCACTCAACATTAGAGGGCCCGCATAAGTTAACGTAATTGTTAGGGAGTAAGGGTTAACGAATGGATTACCTATTGAGAAATTATAGAGTTGACTCATCGCCTTAACAACATCATAACCTGAGAAGTATATTGTTAACGCCCCACCAAGAAACCCAAGAGTTAAAGCAATAAGGGAATCTATTACTGGGCCCGCTTTATCCTTAATGACCTCAAGAATGGCGCTCAAGCATTAACACCTCCCATAAGCAGACCAATCTCCTGGAGGGTGTAATCCTTAACCGGTTTAAGCGAAGTGAATTTCCCTTCATACATTACTGCAACCCTGTCAGAAAGGTCCAGAACCTCATCTAAGTCAGAAGAAATAAGAAGAATCCCTATCCCTTGATTCCTTAAGTTAATGAGTAAGTTCCTCACGAACTGGGTTGATGCAACATCAAGACCTCTGGTCGGGTTTGCAGCAATAATTACTGAAGGTTTCTTACTTAATTCCCTAGCAACGATAAGTTTCTGCTGGTTTCCTCCACTTAAGGACTTAGCAGGTGACTTAAGGGACCTAACTACAATCTCGAACCTTTTAATTAATTTCCTAGCGTGTTCCGTAACCTTATTCCAGTTTATTAGTTTGCCTGGCTTCAGGAACTCAGGATATCTGTGCAGACCTAAGAACACGTTTTCTAGAACACTCATGGTTAACACAAGGCCGACGTTCTTCCTGTCTTCAGGTATATGCACTAAGCCCCTGAACGATAGGGTACCTGGATCTGCTCCAGTGACTTCCTCACCCATAAGAATTACTTTGCCCTTATCTATGACTCTGAGCCCAGTTAGTGCCTCAACAAGTTCCTTCTGACCGTTACCTTCAACACCTGCTACACCTAATATCTCTCCTGACTTCAGAGTGAAAGAGATTCCCCTAACTGCTTGCCTACCTAAGTCATCAGTAACCCATAAATCCTTCACAACCAATAAATCCTTCTGATTTGGGACCTCCTTCTTTGGAGGATAGCTGAACACTACTTCCCTACCAACCATTAAGGAAGCAAGTTCTTTAGGGGTTGTCTCCTTAGTCTTTAGTCTGCCAACAACTTTACCCTTACGTAAAACAACAACACGGTCAGTAATCTCCATAACTTCCTTAATTTTGTGGGATATGAAAACAACTGCTTTTCCTTCATAAGCTAACTGCTTAAGAAGCCTGAAAAGGTCTTTAGTCTCAACAGGTGTTAGGTTAGTTGTGGGCTCATCCATAATCAGTATCTTAACTCCCCTGAAGAGCATCTTCAATATTTCAATACGCTGTCTCTCACCCAAGGACAAATCCTCAACAGGTACGTCAAGCCTAACTTTAAGCCCTGTCTTACTCATTAAGTCACGTAATCTCTCGAGAGCTTCATCCCTCTTAATTCCTTTATAACCTAACAAAATATTCTCTAGCCCAGTGAAGTTATGAACTAAAGGTATGTTCTGATGAACCATACCTATACCCATTTTAAGGGCTTGGGCAGGCATCGAGAACTTAACTGGCTTACCATAAACGTATAGTTTACCTTCAGTCGGTTGTAGAAGACCTGAAACGATCTTCATTAATGTAGTTTTTCCTGCACCATTCTCACCAAGCAAACCAAGTATTTCATTAGGAAAGATATCTAGACTAACACCCCTCAAAGCCACAGTACCGTCAGGATATACCTTCACGACATCGGCAACTTTGACTAAGGGCTCTACCAAGCTCTCAATCCTTATTTTAGGGTGAAGAAGAGGGTTAAAACGCTTTATATTTTTACTTACTAAGCAAATAATACCAAATTTTATGACGAATTAAGGTGAAAAAGAATTAAAAATATTGAAATATTATTGAAATATGGTTTTTGACTTCACTTACGCTTTATCACGTATATTGCAGCAGCACCAATTATTAAGCCGACCACGAATAAGGTCCAAGCAATCGCCCAGCTAGTTCCTGCAGAGATTGTCTTTGTTGTAGTCACAGTAGATGTAACCGTTGATGCAGTACCTGCAGTAACGGTTTTTGTTGTAGTCAATGTAGATGTTACCGTAACTGTACTTACTGGAAGAGGTGCTGAAGTTGTCGTGGACGTCATGGCTGGAGGCGGTGTCCAAGAGAGTTTCCAGCCTTCTGCGTCAGGGGAAGCAACCGAGTACTCTGTCCTCACTTTCTCAATATCGGATTTAGTCATTGGCATAGGTACCTTCACATTACCAGACAGTATTTCCTGCTTTAACTCGTTAACGGCTTCCCAAACCCACGAAGGTAATTGGTTCCTGATGGCCTTCACTTCCTGAACTATTTGTTGCTCCTGACTTTGTTTAATAACGCCTTCCTCAACACCCATCTTCATGAAGGTATATAGGTCGTTAATGCTTGATAGGACAGTTCCATTCTCTTTAACTCCTAACGACATTAGACCACCGTAGGAGTTGATTTTACCTTCTTCATACTGTAGGGCTTTCTCTGTAGCGTAGTAGACACCCATATCAACACGCTTCATCATTGACGCTATTATCCATCCGGGCTTAATCCAGTCCTGATCGGAGTCAACACCTATACCGAAAGGCGGTCCGTGAGTCTTACCGTGCTGTGCCCCCCACTGAGAGACAGCGTCAAATATTCCTAAACCTGTTGCGCCAGCAACGTTGTAAACCACTATTGCTCCCTGCTGGAGCTGAGCGAGGGTTGCTTCCTTTCCTTTAGCAGGGTCTTTGAAGGTTCCTGTATACTGGTATAGGACCGAAATGTCTTTCTCTTGGCCGAAGCGATGCTTATACCACTGAGCAGCCCACCAGACGCCGTATCTGTAGCCACCTTCGAACTTATAGAGAACAGGTATCTCCATACCTAAAACTAAGCCAACCTTGTTTGCGTTATAATATATTGCCGTGAGGGCCGCTAACGCACCAGCTAAGGCTGAACCCTCATTCTCCCTAAATACTATGCCTATTACGTTAGATTCGTTTGGTATGTATTCATCAACTCCCGCAAACAGTTGGTTCGGGAATTCCTTAGCTACTTGCTTCACAGCGTCAGTCATTAAGAAACCGACACCCACAATTATTGCGCAGTTACCTTGCTTCGCAAGAGTCCTTAAGTTAGGTAGATAGTCATCCTGACTGGTTGAAGACAGCGAAATTATCTTTAGACCTAACTTCTGATGAACAATTTGCGCACCTAAGTAAGCCATGTCGTTAAAGCCTAAATCTCCCCTACCACCTATGTCGTAAACTATACATACTGAGTCCTTCTTTGTTTGTGCCTTAACCACAGACTGCGAGGCCACAATTCCTGCAGCAACACCTACAATAACGATTAATGACAGCAGAAGGGCGTAAGTCCCTTTAACGTTCAGGTTGTATCACCTAAATGTATTGTTTAAGGGGTTTTTAATAAAGTTTAGCAAATTAATCTATGAAGTTCCTCAACACGCTAAGAAATCCTCAGATTGCGTGATCACAAGATAGCGTCCATGCTTATGCTTGAGGTGGACGAGATTAGGTTCGAAGGGACTAACTTGCCCTGAGGTATTCTGTGGCGCCGGGGGCGGGATTTGAACCCGCGCAGGCGCGAAGCCCACCGGCTCTCAAGGCCGGCCCCTTAGACCGCTCGGGCACCCCGGCCAATAAGGAATTCCTCCAATTCTTTTAAATCCTTGTTTTCCTGGGATATATTTTTCTCTCCATAATTACCCTTTTAGTTTTTACAGCTATTCCCTTCTTGCTTTCAAGAACCTCTTCAGTATGTTTCTGAGCAATTCCCGTAGCCACTATCTCTCCCTTCAGTGTGAAAATAGCGACATCATCTCCCTTCCGTATTTTCTCATGCAACGCGACAACTCCAGGTATAGCTAGGTCAGCACCATAAGTTATTGATGCTACTGCAGAATCAGTGGCAACGATCTTGGGCAAATGGGAAACCATATATTCACCCGGCATAATGTATTTCTTAAGAGTTGATTCGTCATTCAGCTCTTTATAGATATATACTGCCTCAGATAGTTGATGCATCGTAACCAAACTCTTGTCTTCCTTAAAAGGACCTGTCCTCACTCTACGAAGTTCCCTCATATGCGCTCCCACACCAAGTACTTCCCCAATATCGTGAATTAACTTCCTTACGTACGTACCGTGCTCACAGGTAATTTTCAGTAGAACACAAGGATAATTGATCTCAAGTACTTCAAGCTCATAGATCGTCTTAGTCCTTAAGGCCCTCTTCACTGAGGACCTCACTGGGGGTTTCTGGTAGATTCTGCCAGTGAATTCCTTAATAACCTCCATTAACCTACCCTTATCCACTTTTTTATGTAACTGCATCACTGTAATGTAAGCCTTTGTTGATAGAGTCAAGTACTTCAGCATTTTTGATGCGTTCTCTAAGGCTACGGGAAGCACACCCGTGGTTTTAGGGTATCCCCACCGGCTAAGCCGGCTCTAGGGTCCCTGCATGCCCGGCCTTCCCGACACCAAGCATTTTCTTAATCCAGGAAGTTACTTCATGACTCGTTGGTCCAGGAGGTTTATCGAGATTTATTACGCCTAATTTCATGAGCTCATTTATGGTTCTTTCTTCAGGATGCTTGCCATAGTTAGGACTAGTTTCTGCTTCCTTAATTTGGATCCATCTTCTATCTATTCCTGCAAAACCATCGAGTTTTTCCAGAAAATTTAGGCCTTCACTCAAATTTTCTTACCTCTTCATAATAAAACCAAATTACTAGTTAAGAATTAACTGCATTTGCACTATGCCTTTAACGCCTTCGTTTCAAGCAGCTCTTTCTTAGTTATCCGCACTTTCTCCTTCATGAAGTCAGTAAGCCCTGCCTCCTCAATAGCCTTAAGGACTTCCTCATCGCTTGCCCCTTTAGATATGTTAATTTCTTTATCAGTAGGTTCTATATGATCTATATTGGCTTTCCTTCTTCTAACGCCAGTCAATTCTTTAGGTCCAGTTATGACCACAAAGTTATGGTCAACTATATCAATAATAACGCACTTACGTCCTGCTTCCCTGCCAAGCAACTTAACGCATACTCTCCCTACCTTAATTGCTACCATTACTTGCCCACCTAACTCATAACTAAAGAACAATCTTTAAGCTTTTCCTACTTCAGGTTAATTAGCTTCCTCAAGAAGTTTTTGGCTGCAGTCAGAACTATGTTGAACACACCCTCAACATCAAACTTCTCCGTATTTATGACTAAATCAAAAATAGATAAGTCATTCATGTCTATACCGTAAATCTCTCTAAAGCGCTTGATCTCTGACTCATCCCTTAAAACCACCTGCTTTAACGCCTCACCATAAGAAATCCCGTCCCTCTCAGAAACCCTCTTAGCCCTAACTTCCCTTGAAGCTTTTAGGAAGACCTTAATGTGAGCATAGTCCTTAACAACCCATGCAGCAATATGGCCATCAATAATTGCGCATCCCTTCCTGGCTTCGTCGGCTGCCCTACGATCGATTTCCAAATCTATTGAATGATTTAATTCTGCGTACTTAGTGAACTCCTCCAGCGACATCCCTCTCTCACGAGCCATGGCACGAAAAAGGCCGCCTGAAGATATGTAACGAAGCCCTAAATTATCTGCTAGCATCTTAGCTAGGGTTGATTTTCCTGATCCAGGTAAACCACTTACTGCAATAACTACACCAAACTTACAGTAGGGAGTTTCTATCTCATGTGTTGAGTTAATCAAAAAGTGACCCCTACACTGAACTTCTAATGACTACCTTTAGGGCCGTAGCTAAAGTGCTTGGAGATAACACGCCCCCAAAAATTCTTTCTGGCCTTTTTCTGGCTTTAGCCCCTTTACGTATCCAAATAGGATTTAGTGGGATTCCATTCAGTCGCTCGCCAGTCACGGGATCACTCACCCTGTAATGTTTCCTCCTAACATAGAAAACCCTGCTTTCTCCACCAGGAACCCTCTTGCTGATTCTCCTAACCGATCTTGACCTCAGTCCAGGCCTAACCATGTAAATATCAACCCCTAAATTGTGTTAGGCTCAGTGAATTTAATAAATATTTCAGGAGTGCTGGAAATCCAGAAATAAATTGCGTAAATGTAGTGAATCCCTTCGATATCGGGTTTACCTAATTTCGTGAAGTGCTTTAATGCCAGTTATTCTGTTATGGAGCGGGAGGTACGCTAAAAGAGCCGCAAGATAAAGTATTAAGTCGTTTAGTGCTCCGTTAACACTTACGTAAGGAAGAAGCAAAGGGGATGGTATGTAGGGATAGATACCCAGTAGATTAGCAGTAACCACGGTTACTAGTCGAGCAAATATTAAAGAGCCTATGACACCTACCCACAAGAGAATTAGGTTCAGCATTATGAACCTGCTTACCTTCCCTCTTAGCTCCCTATAACGTTCTGTAAGGATCCTTTTCTTCTTAGGTTTGCTTTCGGGTACCTTAGATAGCTCATTCTTTACCTTAGAGGTTTCCTTAAGTATTCCTTTCAGGCCTATTCTCATGCCGTAAAACTTAACTATATAGGACCAAGGAAGCAATGCTACGAAAGCAGCAACTACATATAATGCCGTAAGCATCGTTAAAGCCTTCTAATGATCTCAGCTAATGAATGAGCAGCCTCGTCTACCTTACCTTCTCTATTCACCACAAAATTTACTGAAGCCCCTACCAAGGTAGCGGCAGATATCGCAAAAACCCTCATTAAATCCATTAATTCCTTAACTAATGCAGTGTCAGCATAGTCAGCTCGGTATCTTGTTTTATCTCTTAATTGCCTTGAAACTATTTCTTCAGGGGACGCCTCAACAATGACTATTGAGTCAGGCACTAATTCCTTAATTACGTATTCTGGAAGACCTGGCCAAAGACCTGAGGACGTTTTAATGAGGACATGAGTATCTATGAAGGCAATGAAGGTGGCAACGTCACCTCTTGCTTTGTTAATGACGTAATTCCTTATTTCCTTCGCTACAGAAGCCTGAAGTTTTTTCTGCTCATTTAGTGGTAGCTTCCTTAAGTCATCCCTTGATTTAACACCTTTTCTCTTAGCGAACTCAAACATGAAGTCCCCATAATTTATGACTTCAGGTAGGTAGCCTTCCGCCCTAAGTAGTTCCGAAGTTCTTGAAAGAACAGTTGATTTCCCAACACCAGGTAATCCAGCAACAACCACTATCCGGAAGTTTTTGAGTGGTTCCAACATCACTCCCTCCCCATCACCTTCTTTAGTAATGGATATGCCTCTATAGCTCTTTCGTAAGCTATCTGCATATAGAACTGATAAACTATACCTACAGCTAAAAGCAACCCCATCCCTGTGCCAAAAGCACCGAAAATATCAGCAATTAAAGCAATAACACCTACCACCAAGGAGGACAGCAGGGTGAGAGGGTAAATGTACTTTGCCAAGACAGCCTGAAGCAATTTCTGACTCTTTCTGTGGCCAGGCATTTGGAGGCCTGACTTAATTAAGTTTTCTGCCTGCGCTTCAGGACCAAGACCGGCTACCTCAACCCACATTAACCCAAAAAGTAAGGAGAGACCAACTAAAAGAACAGAATATATTGCCACCCTTAATGGAGCCACCTGCAAAAACAGAATCGATCTAGGCGGTGACATATATTCAACACTGGCCGTCAGTATACTTGCCAGCCATGGTGCGTTCTGCTGCAAGTAGGCGGATGATAAGTTATTGAGAAGTAGTAGGTCTGAAAAAACTATACCGACTAGAAGGATAGGGATGTTAGATACGTAGAGAAACTGAAGAGGTACCTTACTCTTTATGCCGGGAAGTCTTTGCATGGTTACTGGTATGTTGACCTTCATCTGCTGCAGGTAGACGAGGACGAGGGCAAGAACAAGGAAAGCTGCGAAACCCGTTAATGTAGGTACGGCACCTACGCCCCTGTAGTACCCTATCAGAAGCCTGTAACTATCTACCTTAATGCCCTCAAAGTATGAGGCCAGGTATGGGAATATCCCGAAATACTGATTAAGGTCTGGAATTTTTAATGGTCCGAACATGTCCCACATGACAGCCCTGGCTATGTTGCCAAGAATGAATAGGCTGACTCCAGATCCTATTCCATAACCTTTTTGTATGCTTTCATCAAGTATCATTAAAATTATGGCACCTATGAAAAACTGGAGGAAGATTGCTGCAGTAACGTAAGTATTTAGCCTGTAGTATAGAGCAAAACCTAATCCTTCAGCTACAGCTATGATTACAGCCATGCCTTTCTCAGCTTGAGTGAAGACTTTCCTGTCTTCAGGCTCATTTAGATCTAGATCAAGTAGTTTAGCACCCACAAGTATCTGAATTATTAAACCAGCAGTTACTAGAGGCCCTATACCTAGCTGAGCTATTGAGCCCCTGGTAGAGGCGAAAACAATGCTTATCATTTGTGGGAGTGGGACACCCTTAGCTTGCGGGAAGGCGGCAAGAGGGTAAGCAAGTGTGGACGCAAGTAAGTAATAAGCTATGAGGGCAAGCAAAGTGTAAATTAGTCTAGCCTTTAAGTCAGGCTTTCTAGCGGGCTTTGGCGCTGAGGGGATATATTTCCCCATTTCTGCGAAGGCATCTAACCATCCCATACCTGGTCCCTAAAGGAATAAACTTAACTCATTAAAAGCTTGTTATTCTGTTTCTCCACCCTCTTTACTTAAGAGAGTAACTTCTCCACCTGCCTCCTTAATTTTCTCGATGGCTTTCTCTGAAGCAAATGCTACCTTAACCTTAACAGGGACTGAGAGACTACCTCTACCTAATAGCTTGTTATAGCCAAGGGCAGATAAATCAATACGATACACTTTCCTCATAGGTTTTAATTCGCCTCTTCTACTCATGTCTTTAATTAACTCATCAAGCTCACCTACGTTAATGGTTTTCGTAGATATCCTTATTACGGGTGCTCTAGTGAAGCCATGCTTACCGTACCAGTCGGGAAAATACTTCACTGTCCAAGTCCATTTATGCTTCTGAAAACCGACAGCGCCAACACCTCCCTTACTTCCTGACTTCCTATGCTGTCCTACCTGACCCCAAGAGTGCGTTCTTGATCCCCTGAGCTTCCTGACCTTCTTCTTTCTTCTCACGACCATCAATTACCACCACTAAATCATCCTTTTAAGGAGGTCATTAATTCGAGACCCCCTATAACCGAGCTCACCTCCAGACTTAAACGGTTTTTTAATTGATCCCTTAAAGCCTCCTTTAGGAGGATGTAATCTAAAAACAGGCTTCACTTTAGGCGATAGTTTATGCCAGCCTACGTTGCCAGCAAATAACTCATCAATGAGTTCATCTATCTCCTTACCTGTAATTTCTTTAATGGATTCTTCACTAACCTTTCTTTCCCCCCAGAGCCTGCCTCTCTTAAGGATTAATTCCTTCAAGACTTCCTTATTTACCTCGCCCCATGTTACCCAGTCCTTCACCACATTCAGCATCCCCTTAATGGTTTCGTTATCTGGATAGATAACTGCAGTGAATTTTCTGCTTAAATTAAGCATTTCTAGAGTTTTCATCACTTTTGGGGGAACATCAACAGTTCCTCTAATTCTAATGATTGCTAATAAACCCATTCCTAACTCACCTTCTAGACCAGTCATAAACCGTTACGAACTTGTAGGTGTTTCTTAAGGCATTATATACTGCTCCAACAAAGTTTATTGTTGTTCTTGTCTCTCCCCTGCTCCAAGTCCAGATATCCTTGATTCCTGCATACCTTAACACAACTTTTGCAGCGTCCCCAGCAACAAGCCCGGTGCCTTTAGGTGCTGGAATTAATTTCACCCTCACACTACCCGACTTACCACTAACTGTGAATGGAACACTGTGGGGTTCATTACAAGAGCATGCCCAACTGCCGCATCCCCTCCGCACAGGAATTATGTTAAGCTTGGCGTTCCTCACTGCCTTATTTATCGCTTGCCTCAATTGCTTCGCCTTACCTAACCCAATACCTACGTATCCATCAAAGTTACCAACAACAACCAAAACCCTGAACCTAGTCATTCTTCCCGCATCTGTCTGTTTCTGAACTATGTTGACATCAACAACCTCATGCTTCAGGTCTGGAAGAAGGTAATCAATTATTTCAGGTTCCTGAATAACTAAGTTACCGTCAAAGATTTCCTTTAAGCTACTGATTTTACCTTCCTTAACCATCCACCCAAGCCGTGTTTTAGGAACCCACTCTTCAAGCAATTGTTGTTGAGCTGCCATTCTTAACTACCTCTTTCAAAGGTCTTTAATATCTTAGCCTTAACTTCCTGAAAATGTGCGGGGAGGTCCTCAGGCCGAAGATCCCGAGAAATAATTCTTGAGAACTGCCTTCTGTATTTTTCTGGGTTTTCCTTAGCGAGAGTAGATGCGTAGGAAGCAATATGTGCCCCCTTAATTCTCTCTTCTGAAGGAAAAACATCCTCCGAAGCTGGCACATTAACGCCAGCATCCTTCAAGCCTTTAATGGCCGCATAAATTAAGGAACCCCTAACTGAGGCGTGAAGCCCTATATCAGGGACTGCGTAATTTATGCCTTCGGCCTTAGCTTTTAGCCCAGCTAAGAGGCCTGTTAAGTATGCTGAGGGAGTGTTCCTTAAGTTGCCTAGCCATCCGTACTTCCCTAACTCCCTACTGGAGGCAGCGACTATGGTTTTGTCTCCATGAGCATTGAACTCGATTACTTGTACAGTAATGTTGTTTAGAGTTTTCCTAACTACTGCCCTAATTTTCTGTCCAGATATGATCGTCCTGTAGCGCTTATAGTAGTTTGTTTTACCTTCCCTTCGCCTCTTACGAGGCACCTTATATCTTGGACCACGTCCCATACTACCTCACCTTAATACCCATATCCGTTAAATGACGCTTAAGGTCTGAAAGACTTCTGAACACTCCTCCCTTAGCCAGCAGGTAAAGCCTCCTGTAAGTTTTCCTATCGATTACCTCATGATCCCTTAACCACTTAAGGTATCTTCTAACTTTCCTTATGGTGTAGACCCAAAGCATGTCTTCGTCCTGCCTGGCTCCTTTAGCTCCCTTGCGTCTTCCTGGACCTCTTCTATGGCCTCTCTTCCTTTTCGCATGAAGTAATTTCCATCTCCCTCTAGAGTTTCTGCGAGAGGGCTCAACCCAAATAATTCCGTCCTTAATTAACCTCTTTATGTCTTCCCTTCTTAAGGCGGACTCTACCTCATCCCAGCTTTCAGGGTCTATCCTAATTCTCGAAACGCCGACACCTAAAATCTCGGCAGCCAATCTTTTCTGCATGCTTAAATCTGTCAAACACCAGCACCCCCATTAGCTACTGTAAACCCGAGTTCTCGGGCCTTAATAATTAATTCCTTCTTCTTCCGCGCACCCACACTGCCCCCTACGTAAATTATTACTTCAGCTGGATTTAGTTCCTTCAGCTCCTTAGCTGAATGAATAACTGCTGGCCTCAGACCTGAAGGATGCAGGCCTCTGACAGCTTTAGGTGTTCTGTAACCAACGGAAACAACTGGGGGTTGGCCCTTAAGTTTTAGCCTCATAGGGTTGTCGTTCCCTTTAGGCTTTCTCCATTTAGGGTCATTCCTGAACTTAGGGAATTTCCACCACTTATTCCTGAGGAACTTTATTCTTCTCTTACCCTCAATTAGTTTCCTGACATCACGAACAGCTTCTTTCACTCACATCACCCTTCTATATACTCCTTCTTATAGATGTATATACCATCCACAAATACCCTCCTATCGAATCCCGTAATTTTAGTTGCTTGCTCTATGTTGGCTGCTGTTTGACCAACATCCTCAATATTTATTCCTTCAACAACAATATCGCTTCTCTGTACTTTTACTTTAGCATCACCAACGATCTTAGCAACCCTAGGTGATTTTTCACCCAAAAAGTTAATTATCAGTACTTTACCGTCCTCGACCTTAACCGTTATAGGGAAGTGAGAATAAATTATTTTGAGCCAGTATCTGTAGCCTTTAGTTACCCCGGTAATCATGTTGCGAATGTGTGCTGCTACTGAGTAAACTACAGCTACCTCCTTCTTACGTAGGAAGTACCCTTCGACAATAACCTCATTGCCCTTAACACTAATCCTTACTTTTTTGGCGTGACTAAAGTCCCTAGTGATTTCGCCTTTAGGTCCACTAACTTTAACTACCTTATCCTTAACCTCAACAGAGACACCCTCCGGTATACGGATCTTATCCAGCGCTTTAACTTCCTTCATCGCGAATTCACCTCAGTATACGTAGGCTAGTAAAACCCCACCAATCCTCTTATCTAGGACTTCATAATGAGATAAGACACCCTCTGATGTGGAGATTATGAGGATCCCTATGTCTCTTGAGGGAAGATACTTCCTTAACCATTGAGGCATTTGCCGTAACTCACTATATTTTATTGGGGTTCTCGGTTTAATGACGCCTACTCTATTTATTCTTCCAAGTAACTGAATTTTTATTTTGCCCCAGCGTCCATCATCAATATGCTCGAACTCTCCTACATAACCATACTTTTGCATGACTCTTAGGACCATCGCTGTTAGTTTTGATGCTGGCGTGACTACAGCCTCCTTACGCCCTCTCATCTCATTGTTCATTATTGTGGATAGTGCATTAGCTAAAGGATCTATAACAACCATCTCTAATCACCTCAGCTATATTTCCTGAATCCTAGTTCCCTAGCTACCTCCCTAAAGCATTGCCTACACAAGTATATTCCGTACTTGCGTATTACAGCATCCCTACTACCGCATCTCTGGCAGACCTGCACACCCCTACCATACTTCCTGTTCAACTGTGTTCTGTACTTTCCCAAACTACATCACCTTAACACCAAGTTCTTTAATAAAGAAGGTAGCTGCCTCATCCCTAGATATTCTGTGTCTCTGCGGTATTGATGAGCGCTTGATCCTTCTCTTCATAACTCTATATCCTGGCCTTTCTAGCGATATAGAGACATCCATGCCGAAAACACCTACATTAGGGTCATATTTCACTCCAGGCAACATAATGTGTTCAGCTATACCGAAGGACACATTACCGTAGTTGTCAAAGCTTGAGTACTTTATCTTGTAACCTATAGCTTCTAAGGCCCTCTTGAGGAAGTTAAGGGCTTTCTCTCTCCTTAACGTAACCATAACTGCGATAGGTTCACCTTTCCTTATACCGAAATTTCTGATTGTTCTTTTAGCTTTCCTTACTGAGGGTTTTTGTCCAGTTAGCTCCTGAAGTAGTTTCTCAGCTTTCCTGAGTCTTTCACCAGATTCTCCAATACCCATATTAACAACTACCTTACTAATTCTCGGCTTTAACATGGGATTACTTCCCCACTTCTTCACTATATCTTCCATCACTTCATCCCTTAACTCGAAGACAGCAGTCTGCTTCATACTGCACCCTCCGGCAGAGTTATTTCAGGCTTTTCCTTACCTATCACCATTATTTTGTCTAGGGTTGTATAGAACTTATTGCCGTGGAAGTCCTCTAAAGTAACTAATTTTCTGTAGTGCCTCATGCCCTCCGCTATGGAAACAACTTTAGCTACCTTACCTACGTTCCTGCCACCAATAACTATTACTGGAACTCCATTCTCTAAAGGAAAGTAATCAAGTAATTCATTCTCAGGTATTTTAATCTTCACGGAAGACATTGTTCTGTACGTATCTTCCTCAGGTGATTCAGGGTTTTCAACCCTCACAAGGATGTTTCTACAATCATAGAGATTGAGTTGTATATGGCCGCCCTTAACAGTCGTTTTATTCTCTATCCTGAGTACCTTATAGGTAGCTTCTTCCGGAGGTATTGGTACGAGACCAAGCACTCTTACAGGTACAGGTATGGCCCTAAATAGTTCCCCAGTGTCGACAATTTCTATAACGTCCATAAAACCTACAGGAAATTTATAGTCTTTCCTTACCACCCCATCAACCCTTATGTGTCCTTCAGCAATAACTTTCCTTGCTTCGGCATTAGTTTCCGCCACATGCAGTAACTCCCTAACAAGTAAGAGTAAGGGAAGTGAAGCACCTTTCCTATGCGGACCTGGACTAGTTCTAACAACCCATTTAGCTTCTTTTCTAAGGATAGGCCAGAAATTAGGTGCTGCCAGTCTCTTGAGGTGCTTACTACTACCCATCCTTGCCATCTTAACTCACCTCCTCCGAATTACTCTCCTCCTTATTAACTTCTTCATTTTTCTCCCCCTCCTCACTCTCCTCTTCTTCAGGAGCCTCTACATTAGTTTCCTCCTCAATAATCACTTCCTTACCTGATCTTCTCTCCATAATTTTTCTTCTTGCTTTATCACTCAGGTTCAAATTGATTATCGTTACGTTTGAGGGATGCACTGGGTAGTAGACAGGCGTTCCATCGGCTTTCTTTACAGTCACTCCATCAATATGGACAGCTATTTTCCCGTAATCAACTGAAACAACCTTTCCTTCATGACCTCTCCACTCACCCCTCATTATCCTGACAGTATCACCTTTTCTGACAGTTAATCTCTTAACTCCATACTTTGCAATAAGGTCAGGCGAAAGGGGAGCTGAAAGAAATTTTTTCCTAATATGTAATGGGGCATCAGCAATAGCTTTCCTCTGCTTACTTGGTTTCCTCGACTTTACTGCCATATCACTCACCTCAGATAACTATGGAGGCTATGGAGGACAACCTATTCCATCTTTCGGCGGCTTCCTTCGCTATTGGTCCTCTGATTTCTGTACCCTTAGGTGCGCCATCTGGTGTTACTATCACGCATGCGTTATCTTCAAAGGCAACCCAAGTACCATCAGGTCTTCGGAAAGGTTTCTTTTGCCTAACAACTACTGCGGTCATAACTTGGCCGACTAAGTCAGCGTTTCCTTTCTTTATAGTGACAACAACCATATCTCCTATCGTAGCGGAAGAAAGCCTTCTCAACCTTGTCTTAACTCCTGGAACACCTATTACCATAGCTTCCTTAGCACCACTATTATCTGTTACCTTAAGTCTTGTGCCTACTGTAACGCCAGCAACTCGCTTAACCCTGCTGAATGCTGCTCCGCCTTTCTTCTCAGGCATTCTCGCTCACCCCACGTCTCAAAACTCCTAATACAACCCATGAAACCGATTTTGAGATAGGCCTTGTTTCCCCAATCAATACCGTGTCCCCCACAGATGCTTCTATGCATGGTGGAAGGTGGGCATGTATCCTAGACCTCCTCCTTTCATACCTCATGTATTTACCTACGTAAACTAGGTATTCTCTCTCAACAACAACCGCACCTTTCATTCTAGCCTTAACGATTCTTCCCACGAGAAGTCCTCCCCTGACCTTCAAGTGCCCGTGCCACGGACAGTATTCATCATTGCAACTTTTTTCCGGGGGCTTCAAGCCCGGGTACTTAATGCCGATATCATTTATACCACTACTCAATGAGTCCTTCACCTCACCTTCTTAACTCTCTCTTCAGGTCTACCTAATAAACGCAAACCATCCACCCTTACAGACCGGTTATTTTGAAGCTTAAAAAGGAATTCCCCACCAAACTTAGGAATTACCTTGGTTTTGCCGGACGCAGTTTTTACTTTAAGCACTTTTTTGGCTTCATCTATCACTACCCCAGTTATGCCTTCTTGTGTGGGGTCAGTATGCTTTAATACCTTGAGCTCAAGCCCTATTAATTCATGGTAAGGTAAGTTGATTTTAGTACGTCTCAATAGAGTTCACTTCTTCTGGGACTTAAGCTCTTCTTCCCTAAGGATTGTTAATAGACGAGCAATATTTTTCCTGGTGATCTTTATTCTCCCTATATTAGTGAGTGTACCCAGAAACGCTTGAGTTCTTAGCTTAATTAATTCGGCCCTTAACTCATTGAGTTTCTTTATTTTTTCCTCCTTACTCATCTTCCTTATTTCCTTAGGTTTTAAACTCATGCAGCCTCACCCCCAGCCTGAGTTAATTCACCAGCTTCCTTAATCCTCACAATATCGTCTGGCTCACCGGGCTTAACTATTACTACCTCAATCCCGTAAATTCCTGGTTTCCTTAGAAGATGAATAACCGCCCTATCAACTAATCTCTCTATATGATGACCGGTCTTGTATACCTTTCCTGCCTTCAGCTTCTCGTAACGAGCTCTTTCAGAAGTTAGCTTCCCACTTATAACTACTTCAGCACCCACAGCTCCCGCAGCCATTATCCTTCTTAAAGCAACGAAAGCAGCTCTCCTAAAGTGATAGCCTCTTTCAATAGCTAGTGCAGTTCTGGTGGCAACAATTCGTGCATCCAGGTCAGGGTTCTCGACCTGGGTTACAGTGACCTGAGGGTTCTCTAACTTAAAGTACTTCTCTAAGACCTCAGTTAGTTGCCTTATGGTTTGGCCTCTGCGCCCAATTATTAGTGCTGGCCGGTCAGCATAAATAATCACTCTTGTCCCTAAAGGTGTTTTGATTAACTCGACTCGTGAGTAACCTGCCCTCATAAAGTTCCTAGCTAAATACTCGTCTATCTTTACTCTTAACAAATTAAGGCCTAGAAAATGAGCTTTAATATCAACCATAACTCATCACACCTCCCGCACAATAACTTCCATATTGACGGTAGCCCGGATCCTTGGTGTTGACCTGCCGAAGGCCCTAGGCATCCACCTCTTCAAGTATCTTCCTTTGTGTGCTGCTGCATGAATAATCAGTAACCTATCCGCATCTAAATTCTTGTTGCTGGCATTATTCTCTACATTCTTTAAGAGCTTAAGGACCTCTTTAGCTGCCTTAATGGGGTACCTGCCTACTGGTGTTCTCCATCTGGGGAACCTATCAGAGAGCCCTCTCTTGTGGGCAATACCCAACTTGTATCTGACGAAAGGTATGGGCACCTTCTTACTTATAACGTCCTCAAGTAGCCTCTCAGCATCCTTAAGCTTCATCCCCCTAATTATCTTAAAGATCTCATAAGCCTCCTTCAACGAAATGGGTGAATCCCACGCCATAGCCTTAGCTGTCCTCTCTTCATCAACAATCTTAATCGAATAGCTCCATACTGGCACATCTATCACCTTTCCTCTGCCTAGACCTTTTTAGGTGGAACTTATAAGTTCATAAGCTTTACTTTCCTTAACCTTATTAATTATAAAAGCGTTAAACACTAAAGGGTCGAGAAGCCATGAGTTCCTCAATAAAATTAGAAAAGATAGATGAATATACGTGGGAAATACCTAAAGGCACAATAAAGTGTATGAAGGTCCCCACCATTATTTACGCAGATAATGAGCTACTAAACAGAATGAAAGAAGACCTCACGTTAGTGCAGGGAGCAAATATTGCCTGCTTACCTGGGGTTGTAAGAGCATCATACGTAATGCCGGACGGTCACCAAGGATACGGGTTCCCAATAGGGGGAGTTGCAGCAACATCAGCTGACGAAGGGATAATTTCTCCTGGCGGTGTTGGCTACGATATAAATTGCCTCGCTCCAGACACTAGAGTTCTCACAGATCATGGATATTGGGTAGAAGTTAAGGAGCTTCCGCAGAAGTTCAAACTCCTTAATTTGAAGGTCTACAACCTAGATGAAGGGCACAATGATGCCTCCAATGTTGCTTTCATTGCGGAGAGGGAAGTGGAAGATGGTGAGATGGCCGTTAGGATAACAACGGAGAGCGGAAGGGTTATTGAGGGGAGCGAGGACCACCCTGTTTTAACGCCAGTGGGCTATATTTGCCTCAAGAACATAAAGGAGGGCGACTTTGTTATCGTCTATCCTTTCGAAGGGGTGGAATACGAGGAGAGAAAGGGCATAATTCTTGATGAGAGTGCCTTTAAGGATGAACAGATATTGAGCTTC
>JALWQN010000152.1 GCA_027083115.1 Desulfurococcales archaeon | reverse complement strand
TAATTCATTAATTAAGGAACTCCAAAATCCTTTTCGTAGTTAGTGAGAGTGTAGAGAAATACCTTAGGCTTGAGTACCCTCTGAGCGTAGCTCTATACTCAATAATTAACGAAATACAGGCTACCTTCGGGGTGAGGGCGGAAGTAATGAATGCCAGGGTGTTTAAGGAAAACTACTACTCCAGAGTTAGTGAGGAAGAAGCCCAAAAAATCTTCAGGAAGTGGGTGGATGAGGCCTCCTCAGTACCCGAGACCTTAACAGAAGAAATACTTAAGTCAGCTAAGCTCTACTTAGCCATAAAGAAGGCCCTTAAGGATAGGGGAGCTAACGCAGTAGCTTTCGACTGCATAGTCCTTAGGGCTACTGGAGAGATAGATGCTTGGCCCTGTCTTGCCTTCATGGAGTTATGGAATGATGGATTAATACCTGTTTGTGAGGCAGACCCTAACTCAGCCATAGCCATACTGGTAGGTAAGTTCCTGGGCGGGGTGAACGCATTCATAACGGACCCAGCCATAGATACTGTAAATAAGGAAGTAATTTACTACCACTGCTACGCACCTCTAAACCCTCGTGAAGGTAAGGAAAGGGCACCTTACTCAATAACTCCCGCTCACCTAGGATTTAAGCATGCCTCAGTAAGCGTTAAGCTACCAGTTAATGAAGTAATTACGGCGCTAACTTTCTCAATACCTGAGAGGAAAATGATTCTTCATACGGCCGAAGCATTAAGGAATGAGTCATCAAGCCACGCGTGCGCAACAAAGTTGGTGGCTCGCACAAACACTGATGCACTCGCTAAGAACTGGGTTTGGGATGCCGGCTGGCATAGGGCAATCCTTTATGGGAACTACCGCCAGGAACTGAAGGAACTAGGGCAACTGCTTAAACTCAAAGTTATTGAGGAGGATAAGCCATGAAGGCTGATGAAGGTGGTCCAAATAAATTATTAAGGAATAACGTACCCTTACTTCAACCAATAAAGATAAGGAACGCACTAGAGATCTGGAACACAGATGAATTACCTGTTGCCAAGCTGGAATGGGTTAACGGACCTAGAAAGCCCCGCGACATCATGAGGAGGAAAGAACCCCCACTAATTAATGTGAGCAAGGAAGAAATCGAGAAGGAGGGACTGGCTAAGTTCCTTCCCACAATAAGGATTAATGGACCTGAGGACATCAAGTCAATACGTGAGGATGTCGATGCCCTAGTTATGGGCGATATGGAGGACTGGTTAGCTGATGACGCAATCCTTGATTCCCTAGTTGAGTTAGGGAAACCCATAATTTATGAGTGGGACAGTTGGGGTAGGGCCCTACATGGTAGGTTATCGAAGCTAAGGCAGGACAAATACAGTAAAGCAAAACTCTACATACCTATGGGGGCTGGGGAAGTTAAGGCCTTAATGAAGGCATTAAGAGGCGTTAAGGTGCTTAAGAACCTTAAGGTACTTTACGTCGGTAAATTCCCCCCAAGAAGCGTTGCGTGGCCCTCTGACCTTACATTAGCGGACCTAAGGAATTCCTTAGGGGTTGAGGTAAAGGTCACTGACTTCAGGAACTACTACGAAACCGTAAATTCTGTTAGTGATGAGGAAGCTAAGGAAGTATCCTCAAGATGGCTTAAGGAGTACGTTTTTCTTGACGGAAGAGATAGGAACGCAGCCCACTACGCAAAAATATATTTAGGCATCAAGAAACTCCTCCTTAAGAACGGAGTTAACGCACTAACTATAGAGTGCCCTGGGCTTAAGGATGCTGAATACGTCCCTTGCCTAGCTTTCTCACACCTTATTGATGAAGGAATACCTAGCGGGTGCGAGGGAGACATACCTTCATTAATTACTATGGCTCTAGCTATGGGCGTCTCTGGTGAGCCAGCGATCATGGGTAACCTGAACGAGAACGTAATGCATAGGGATCTAGAAAGCGACATAATTGTCGTGAACCACGACATAATAACTAAGTCCTTCAGGTGCTTAGGTTGCCCATACTACGTGCGGGACTTTCATGCCTCACGTAAGGGAGCCACACCCTACACTGACCTTCCTGAAGGCCTAAAGGTAACTATTGCTGGAATGCATTGGAACCTGAATAAATTATGGGCCTCTGAAGGCAGGATCGCTTGGAGCGAAGACACAACCCACTGCAGAATCAGCATAGGCGTTAAGGTAGATAACGCCATTGAAGTAAGCAGGAATGCCTTCGGCCATCACACAGTTCTTGTGAAAGGACACATAATGAAGGAACTCAAGTTAGCTGCTGAACTACTGGGCCTTGAATTCCACACTTTTTAATGTGGTTAACTAGTAAGTACCTCCAAACCCACCCACCAAATACTGAGAAAGAGAAAAGTTATTACTTTAACTATTTAAATAATTAATGTGAAGGTGCCTTAAATGGCAGCAAAAACCGTCTCCATATCAGTATTCATAATAACTGTGATTATTGCATCAATAATTACTGGGTTAGGTGTGTACTTCGCTAAGCCCACTGCTGCTCCAGCACCACCACAAACAACTACCGTAACAAAAACAATTACGTCCACCTCAGCACAGGGAGGAGGTCTACTGATGGGTAAGGGCCTAACTATATACTGGATAGGCGGTGCGGCTGGCGATCCCTTCGACGCAAGACTATATAAGGGAGCTACTGACGCCGCCCAAATGCTTGGGGTTAAGCTAGTGTACGTACATAC
>JALWQN010000151.1 GCA_027083115.1 Desulfurococcales archaeon | reverse complement strand
GATTTCAATGGCTTTAAGCGGTGCTATGGCAGGGATTGCAGGGTCTGTGGAGGTCCTAGGAGTGTTTAAGTTTCTTTACGAAGGGATTGCCGTAGGCTTAGGGTATACCGCAATAATTGTTGCTTTGGTTGGTAAGAATCACCCGATAGGCGTAATCTTTTCGGCCTTCATGTTCGGGATTATCTATAATGGCATGACGTACCTTCAGGCAGCCACCGGCCTACCCTACACTTTCTCGAAAAGCCTTGAAGGACTGATATACATATTTGTGCTTATAGCTGAGGTCTTCGTTCTCTACAGAATAAGGTTGATTAAGATGGAGGTGCCTAAGCCATGATCTACGCATCCATAATTAACTTAGGCATCGCTATGGCTACACCCCTAGCCATAGCTAGCGCAGGAGAAGTCTATAGCGAGAGGGCAGGAATAATTAACTTAGGCCTTGAAGGAATAATGCTGATGGGTTCATTCGTTAGTTTCCACCTAACCTACATAACGGGTAGCTTGCTTTACGGTTACTTGGGTGGGGTCTTCATTGGAGCCCTATTCGGGTTCCTCATGGGGATTATGGTCATTACCTTAAGGCTTGATCAAGTAATTGCTGGAATGGGGATCTACTTCCTGGGTTTCGGTCTTTCGGACTTCCTCTACAGGACTATCTACGGGAAAACCTACGTCACAATAAGTAAGGCACCCCTAATACCGATTCCGTGGCTCAAGAACATACCCGTGATCGGATTCGGACTCTTCAATCAGTACCCATCAGTCTACCTCACCTACATATTGATACCGCTGCTTACCTTCCTCCTATACAGAAGCACTTTCGGTTTCGCCGTTAGGTCTGCAGGCGAAAACCCGAAGGCTGCAGACACGATGGGCATAAACATCTACCTAGTTAAGTACTTAGCCCTAATATTCGGTTCATCGCTAGCAGGCCTTGCCGGGGCTGCCCTATGCCTAGAGATAACTGGCCTCTTCTTCGAGAACCTAACCTTCGGCATGGGCTTCATTGCTGTTGGCTTAGTATATTTCGGAAAATGGGACCCTATGAAGGCTTGGGCAGGATCACTAATATATGGGTTCACATGGTCCATCTCAGTAACACTACAGGAAATAGTGTCTAAGGCAGGACACACGGAATTAACCTACTTCATGCTCATGCTTCCATACATAGTGATCATACTGTCATTAATAGCTATGTCCAGAGGGGCAAGAGCACCCAAATTCTTAGGTAAGGCCTACACTAGGGAATAGATTTAAGTAATCGATAACTTAGAACGGCTCCTTTTAGGGATTAGAGATTTAACTCAAGCAAAACAATTGATATGGTGGCTTATGCTGATTAAGTCCTTACTGATTGCTGGCTTAATTACCGGGTTAATTGCTTCTGCTGCAGTAGCTACCTACTTAACGATTAATTTCAACGTTAAGGTTAATGTACCAGCAGGAAAGGAATTCAATATTGACTTAATCATTAACGACTCTTCAGGGAGTAAGTACATACCTAACTTAACTACCTTAAGCATTAGTTCCCCGAAATTGGTTAGGTTCATCGCTGAAGGAACCGATGTTGAGGGCAATTTTAGTGTGTCAATTAGTGGTTCAGCAACCCTAAAATCAAGTCAGAAGACCTACAGGATAATGATGCCCTGCATGGTTACGTTAGGTAATGCAAAATGCTTCAGAATAATGACACTAATACCTGGTTGGGACTCACCCTTAACTGTTGCTCCAGGAAACTACGTTGTATCACTAAACATTAGTTGGAGGGATGCACCAGGCAGTGGGGAGCTGAAGCTCAGGCTAAAACTGCTTGATTTAGGTAGCCCAGAAAAGGAATGTGGTTCCCCATCAATCAAGGCAACAGGTACTAAGCCATCAAGCGCTGATGGGTGGGTTACTGCTGAAGGATCGACTAAGTCTTACGCGATGCTTACTTCAGAACCGCTCAGGATGGGAGCCTGCTGCAGCATTAACGCGTGGGTATGGTTCTTCAATCCATCAACAAATCCGCAACCATCAGAAGTAACTATCTACATAAGCGATTCTGCAGGTCACCCAATAAAGCAGGAATCACTACCGTTAAGGAACAACGGGACATATTCTGAAGTGCTCCTAACCATTAATCTCCCTTTAGGCAGGGATTACTTAATTACTGCCTCATCAGGAAACATAAACCTAACTACTGGGGTTGAATGCGGTTAAACAGTACCAACCTTTTTGCCTTAACCTCATCATTCCTTCCTGAGCATTACTGCATTAATAGCTACGATGACTGTGCTGATAGACATGAGTAAGGCACCTACGGCAGGAGGTAAAAGAATCCCGTAACCATACATTACTCCAGCAGCTAAAGGTATTGCGAAGGCATTATAGCCTGTAGCCCAAGCCAAGTTCTGAGTCATTTTCCTATAGGTTAGTTTAGCTAACTTAATCACTGAAGCAACGTCCCTAGGGTCACTCCTAACAAGAATGATGTCTGCAGACTCTATAGCTATGTCTGTCCCAGCACCTATCGCCACCCCCACGTCAGCAGTCACTAAGGCCGGAGCGTCATTAACTCCATCACCAACCATAGCCACCACTCTCCCATCGTTCTTCAAGCCATTAATGACCTCAACCTTCTGATGAGGGAGTACCTCAGCATAATATTCATTAATCCCTAACTCCTTAGCCACCCATGAAGCTACTTCCTCACTATCTCCAGTAAGC
>JALWQN010000150.1 GCA_027083115.1 Desulfurococcales archaeon | reverse complement strand
CCATGATCGCTGCCTTAATCTCACCTGAGTCATACTTGCCTGACTTAGATATCCTCCGAACGAACACGTACTTACGTCTGATTTGGGTTTGATTTTTTACCGACTTTTCAGACATTTTTTACCACCACTAATAATAGCAAGTTTTCTGGATCCTGTCACCAGAGGATTGCTGGTTTCCTGGTTTGGTGAGGGATAAAGCAATCAAGAATGAAGGAATCATCATGGCTTGTTATATAACAAGAGGGGGTTAAGGTCGACCATTAGTCCGACCGTTGGTCGCACTCATAACTTTGTTGTCCTAGGACAACAGTAGGCGTGTCCCCGAGCATTACCCCGAGAACTGCTCGTTATAGACCACCTCTGCTCTATTTAGCAATCCATGTGGTTTCTTCATTCTGGGTGGTGATGCCTGTTCGGGCTTAAGTACATTAACTACTACACGGTATTCCTTAGGGGGTAGGTATGATGACGCTTAAGGAGTGGAGGAAGTGGAGGGATCAGGCTGGCATTCTCTTAGCTATGTTTGATGATGCGCCGAAAGACAGGAGGAATGAGGCCTGGAGGATATATCATTTATGGCGCGACTGGAAGATATCCTTTACTGAGGCTAAGAGGAGAATTAAGGCATTAGCTAAGAAGTGACTGTTTCCCATGATTGGTGGAGGGGAGGTGTTTCTAGTGGTTTACAGGTATTACTTCACGAGCGTGTTGAGGCCTAAGGCCTCACTGCTTGGTGGTCTGATGGCTGAGGTACTCGCTAGGAGGGGCAGGAGAGCTTTCTGGAGGGCGCATAAGGTATATGATGCCTGGAGGTCAGGTGAAATAAGCTATAAGGAAGCATTAACAACCCTAAAAGAAATGCTTAAGTAATTATAGGTTCTTTCGCCCTAACCTAATAATAGGGTGAGGGATTGAAGGGAGATAGGAAGGATATGATTAGGTGGCTGATAAGGGATATGAGGCCCTACCTAGACTTTCTTAGGGACTACGATATGGGTAAGGTTATGTCCGTTAGGGAGTGGAGGTTAAGGAGGAATCAGGCCGGGGTGCTTATTGGCATGATCTATAGCTTACCCCCAAGCAAGAGGGATGAGGCCCGCAAGATCTATGACCTCTGGAAGGACTGGAGAATAAGCTTTAAGGAGGCTGAGGAAAGATTAATTAAGCTCATGGGCCTACATAAGCCATAAACTAGTTAAGCAGTTGAATGAGGTGAATTAGTCATGGGTGTGCTGACTAGGGAGGAGGTTAGGGAAATGATTAGGGAGAGTAAGAAGTACTTAGATCAGCTTAGGGATTATGATTTAGGTAAGTGGAGGCCTGAACCCTCAGCCCCCAAAAGAAAGAAGGGAATTGAGGAAGCATAGTCTCGAAATAGCAGATACACTGAGACTCTAAGACAGAATATTAAGAGCTTAAACATTCCTAAGAAGCATAATAGCTTATTAACTCAAATATATTTGAGTAATATATGGGGATAAAACTTGGAATTAAACCTAGAACTTAACGCATTCACAGAGAATATCTTCCCCGAGGTGTTAAAATACGCCATAAGGGCTTTGGATCATGAAAAAAGGCAGATATTAATAAGTGTATTGGCACGTACTATGATACCTCTGAGATTCAAAGATTTTAAAGAACTAATTAGGATAAGAGACAATGACTTGGCTTACCATCTTAAAGAGCTAGAAAAGGGCAATATAATTATGAAAGAAGCTGAGGATAATGAAGTATATTATAAGCTGAGCAAATTCGGAGAAACACTACTGATTAACTTATTAAGAACCGTAATCTATAATCGACCTAAGAGAAGAGGAACTCTATCTCCTCGAAGTGAAGAAATACCTCCGCTACCTTACGATATGGGATATAGGAATGATTATATTGTACGGTATGAGATAGAAAAAGTTCAAGAAATAGAAAGGTTTCAGAAGCTAAGCTATCCCAAGAGGACGGTGTTTGGGACGGTGTAGAGGCAATGATAAAAAAAGACATTAAGTTCCTTGATCCTCTTATTGAGTATATGAAGGCACTCGAGAATGCTAAGGATCCAACGACAAAATTCATATATATTGATCTAATAACTGAATGGCTTTACGACTTAGCCAAACATCTGAAAAACCCAATTGCTTATATCGCATTCGTCTCTATAGTGAATCATGTTATCAAGCTGAAAGACTTACTCTTATCTCCTGATGTACCATTAAAGAGTAAAACTGGCTTGGTTGATGATGTAACTAAATACTATTCCGAAGTAATAAATGCGTTAAGCCAAGAAAGAGAAGAAAAAGCGAGGGCCATACTTTTCGAAGCAATAGAGAAAATAGCTATTCCTCTATTCTTTAAAATTCGGAAATACACTCGTCTGCAAGAAGAATCTTAATGGAAGTAAGTTAACGTTATTAGCTTAACTTTTTAAAAACTTAAGGAATAGGGAATGGAGAGTGACAGAGACTTACTTTTTCATCAAACTATTAGAGATGCTGATAAATTTAAGAGATTTGAAAAGCTAAGTAAGGAAAAGGTAAAAGCAATAATTTATGGTTCTTATCTGGATAAGGATGTAACTCCGAAAGGTTATGATTTTCTTGTGAAAATAAGGGACGGGCTAAGAAATATGGGATACAAAAATGCTTCTTTAGTTTCTGATTTAAGTGGTTTATTAGATTATATATATAATATAAGCAAAATAGTTGAATCAAAAGAATTTGATGAAAACATAAAAAGAAAGGTTAAAAATTTTCTAGAGAGTATATATTCTTTTCGTTATGGTGATTTTTTAATATTTGTATTTACTGATGAGCCCCTAGCACTTCATTTAACTGGTACTTTAATTGAACTGGCTTTTTACGTTGCAACGAAGGAAGAACTTCAGGACAAGGAAGCTCTAATTATGGTTGAAGAGACTCTATTAAAGAAAAGAACGAAGGAAAATAAACAGAAAAAGACAGGAATAATAGGGATTAGCAGTTTATTCATTGGTATGCTAGAGTATTACAAAATTCCCTATCGATCATTCAAAGGCATTAAAGAATGTATAGACCAAATCAATAGTTTCATTATGGGGAAACTAAGCGGGATATAAATATGTCTTAAGGAGAGCAGTTTATATACTATGCTGTTAAGGAGTGGAGGATCAGGCGGGGATGCAACCCAGTCTCTTCGGCTTAGTTCTTGAGAAGTTAAAGACCGAGAATTAGGTTGAGGAGGAGAAAAATCTTAATGTTATAGTATAGAGGGTTTGTAGCAATAAACATAATATGTTACTAGACAGAAAGAAGATACGTGATGCATGAAAAGAAAGTTCGGGGATGTGTAAGCAGCTTCATAGAGGGACTCATCCAGCCAATTATAGATCTCTTAACTTCCTTGTTTGTTTCTTTAACTGCTACTGGATTACTGACTATTGAAGAAACTACTCAAGAGCTGATCAGAACCTTCTCAGAAACGCTTCATGGTGCACAGCCTTCATTCCAGGTGGGAGCCCTAAACGAGGTCTTCTCAATTACTATTGTTATCATTGGAATAATCGATCTTCTTTGGAATCTTATAATAGGATTTCTTGCCCCCGGGGACGCATTAGCTCATTTAATTGGAGAAGTAATAGCGTTTTCCTTTATTTTTCCGCTGATAACTTTGCCCCTGTTCAGCCAGTCTTTAGCTTCAATAATAGCATCTATTGCTCTAATATCCATTGGAATAATTGTCAGAGTATACCTAGAGTACGAAGTTACCAGAGAAAGTGAAGAAGGTATGCTGTACTGAAGTAAAATGTTTATCATTTTAATCCTCTTTTACTGTGTTTCGGTTCAGCGGTTCGTGGTTCATTCAGGATTCTGGTGTTTTGGTTGAACCTCTATTTCTTGTGTCCTGAGGAAGGGGGTTTGGATGGTTTATGTGTTTTTGAGTTTCCTTAACGGTCTGTTTCTTGGTGATTGTTTGTTGGTTGGTTACGGCTTTAATGATGAGTTGCTTGAGGATGAGGGGCTTGAGGACGAGTTTAGTGAGGTTCCTGAGGGTAGGGAGGCCGTCAGGGAGAAGGCAGTTAAGAAGGTCCTGGATAGGGATGCCTTAGTTGCTGACGTCCTAAGCAAGCCTAGGGCCATAGCGATAGTTATTGAGCTTACTGAGAGGCCTAAGACCGTGGCCGAATTATGTAGGGATACAGGAGCCAGTGAGTCGAGCGTCAGGCACCACATTAAAGCATTACTTGCTGCTGATGTAGTCACTCAAGTTAAGGCCCTTGACGGGAGAAAGAATTACCTTAAGCTGACTCCCTCAGGAAATGATTTAGCTAAGGCCGTCTCCAACCAGCTAACCAATCAGTTAATTAAGTCATGCAGGGAGAAGGGCTACGAGTGGAAGGAAGAGGACCTTATCGGGGCCGATTGCGCGGAGAAGCAGCTGAAGGCCATAACTAAGCACCCGACAAAACTCCTTAATGTCTTAGGTTTCAGGGAATACAAGTACAACTACCTAAAACCACCAAAGAAGAGGAGGGAGACCACATTCCATGAGTGGTGACTTAAGTCGCTAAGCTATGGTATAACCCACACTAAGGGAAGGAGAGGGAAGGCAGTAAGGAAATGTGACTTATGCGGTGCTCCCCTAGATCCTGGCAGGAGATGGCTGGTTAAGGTATATGTACCTACTGTAGTAGGTCCAGTAACTCTTGAGCACCTCCACCTATGCCCCGACTGCATGACCCTCATTAAGTCAGGGGTTAAGGTAAGGAAGAACCTGAGGATAAGGTGTAAGAGAATGAAGCCCCTTAAAGATGTAAGTGAGGAAAGAAAGAAACGATTCATTACCCTCCTTAAGAAGACTATAGGATGAGGAACTCCTTAATTCTCGAAAGTATTTTCTGGTAGTCCTTATCCAGCAAAGGTATCCAGTCAGTATAGTGCCTCCCGCCAATAGTTGATACTCTCCCCTGGAAGGCTTCTATGTCTTCACTATCTATTCCTAGCTTCTTGAGGGTTTGACGCCACCACTTCCTGAAGTACTTCACGCTTAAGCCAGCTGCCTTAAGGTCCTTCTCCACATTATCCTGGTTCTTGAGCCTACCCCTGAATTCCTTCAGCTGCTGGTAGACCTCCTTAGGTAGGTACATGACGAACTCGTTCTTGCTGCCCCTCTGCAGGTCAATATGAACTCTAACGTAGTCCCTGAAGCTAACGATCCTCAATTTACCTATATTAGATATAAGGTATCTGGCTTCAGTGCCTCTGCAGCCTGTCGAGGTAAGCACGTTATAGAATAGCTTAAGGGCCTCATCACCTGAGGCCATAATGTTCCTCTTTACGTTAAGGACTTCCTCGTCAGTAGGTACGTAAGTGTCTGCTCTCGTCCTCGGCTTCCTAGGTAATGCCTTCCTCAGCTTAGCAACTAAGGCATCAAGATCCCTTGTCTTCTCAAGGAAGGTGAGGAACCTTGAGAAGGCCTCATAGCTTGACTTATTTAATCCACCCATTGCCTTAAAGACCCTACCCACGTCTTCCTTACCGCATAAGCTCAGACCAACTAGGTTAGGGACATAATACATGTACTGCCTTAGGGTAGCCTCCCTCAACTCAGGGTTATCCCTCCTCAACCACCTACCGAACTCCTTAACTAACGACTCAGTTATCCTTAAGCATCCCCCGCGTCCGTAGTTAACTGATGATGCCCCGTAAGGCAGAATCACGTAGAGAGGACCCTTCACAATTGCTTGCAACCGAGAGGTCCCGGGTTCAAATCCCGGCCGGTCCACTACCCAGCCTATCTACCATTCTTATATTTCATTGAGTTATGTGTTCCCCTTAGTGCTTCCTTAAGGCATGCCTTAAGGAAGCTAGTTGAGCTTTATAGACCTCTCTTACTTAGCGTTAGGTATTTACCAAAGTAGGTTAATGTAGGCAAACTAATAATGTAGGTAGTTTAAGATTTCGAAGGCTTGTTTAGGAGTCGCGTGCTTTGAATTAGGTATGCCGTTAATTACTTTCTTGATTATTAAGCAACGAACTTATTTAGGGTCTAGGTAACCGTTATTTTGAGGTCTTAATCATGTCTAAAGTTCTTGTAGTTGTGTCTACGTCTGAAATGAATAAGGCAGTATTAGGTGTGTTGTGGGCTTCAGCAGCCCTTAAGGAGGGTTGGGCGGAGGATGTTGAGTTGATGTTTTTCGGGCCTATAGAGGAGAAGATTGCTTTAGGTGACGAAAGATTAATGAAAGCAATTCAGGAGTTTAGGGGGCTTGGGAAGAAGCCGGTCGCGTGTGAGAGAGTGGCTAAGGGAGGAGGTTATATAGACATACTTTCGGGAAGGATAGATAGTGGTCCTGTGGGCGAAATGATTGGTGAATACATTGATAAGGGTTACGTCCCGTTAGTGTTTTAGGCCCTAAAACACTGCCTGAAATATTTTATTGTCTCTTTAACTTAGTTAATAGGTAATATTATGGAAACTAAGTTAGTTGAGGAGTTAAATAAGCAGCTGAATAGGGAGCTTTATAACGCGTTGCTTTACCTCTCCATGGCTGCTTACCTTGATCACGAAAACTTGTCGGGTTTCGCTAAGTACTTCAAGATCCAGGCTAAGGAAGAGATTGAGCACGCAATGAAGATCTATGATTTCCTTAATGACCGCGGACAAAGGGTTGTTATTGAGGGGATCCCTAAGCCTAAGCAGGAATGGGGTTCAGTTCCTGAGATAGCGGAGGACTTCTATAAGGCGGAGGTAGAGAACTCTAAGGCACTATATAAGATAGATGACCTCGCTAATGAACTCAACGATAAACCTGTTCAACACCTTATGAGGTGGTTTGTTGAGGAGCAGATCGAGGAGGAGAAAATAGCGAGCGACCTTCTGGCCAAAGTGAGGATGGTTAAGGACTCACCTCAAGGTCTCTACATGCTCGATAAGGAACTGGGCCAGAGGAAGGATTAAAACTAAATAGTTAACGCTTTTATTAATGAATTCTGTTTCTCCCAGCGGCCTCACATGCTTTCCATCAGGACTTAATCCCGGCATTGCGTCAACTATAATCATTAATTTGTTTCTGAGTATTAGTAGCATCTCTGAACAAGCTTACGTGCATTTAGTGCGGAGCAATTAGCAATGTTTTTACGCTTTCTTTAACTATTTACGTGCTTAGGTAAACACTTTCATTTTATTTCTAATGAACTCCATTTACGGTGGATGCCTTGGGCGGTAAGGTCGGTTACGTGTTAGGTGATATAGTCGGTGATACTCCCGTAATTAGGTTAAGGAATGTTGTGCCGAAGGAACTGGGTGCTGAGGTTTGGGGGAAGTGTGAGTTCATGAATCCTTCAGGAAGCGTTAAGGACAGGATGGCTTACCACATTATCAGGAAGGCTGAGCGTGAGGGCCGCCTTAAGCCGGGAATGACATTAGTTATCGCCACAACAGGGAATACTGGAATATCTTTTGCCGCTATGGGTGCTGCCTTAGGTTATAAGGTAATGATAGTGATTCCTGAGGAGATGAGTGAGGAGAGGTTTCTGCTGATGAGGCTCTATGGTGCTGAGATAGTTACGACTCCCGGAGGCGAGTCGGATGCTGGCAGGGCCTTAGAGTATGCTAAGGAGATTGAGACGAGAAACCCTGAAAAGTACTTCGCTATAGATCAGTGGGATGATGAAGGTAATGTTGAGGCACACTATGAGACCACAGGCAAGGAAATTCTTGAGCAGTTAGGCGTTGTTGATGCTTTCGTCGCTCACGTAGGGACTGGAGGTACCCTAGTTGGTGTAGGTAAGAGGCTTAAGGAAGCAAACCCTAAAACCATTGTCGTGGGCGCGGAACCTGCTGAGTGCCCAGTGACTTACTACTGGTTTCATGAGGGTAAAGAAGGGCCTTGGGGAAGGCATGAGATAGAGGGTGTTGGGGACGGGTTCGTACCTAACTTGGTCAGGAGGTACAGGGACATAATAGATGATTTCGTGACTGTAACCTCAGATGAAGCCATACTTATGGCTAAAAGGTTAGCTAGGGAGGAAGGCCTGGCTTGCGGGATATCTTCAGGAGCTAATGTTGTCGCAGCGATTAAGGTAGCGAGAAAATATGGCTTGCGTGAAGGCTCTAAGGTAGTTACTGTCCTACCAGACTATGCGGCCAGGTACTTCAGCACGAGGCTCTTCAGGGAGAAGAGACTTAAGCACAAATAGCTATGCCTTTAGTTCCGGCAGGAGGGTGTCCTCTTAAAACTTTTCTCTTTTTGAGTAGTTTACTGGTGTGCACTATGGTAGTTGAGCTTATAGTGATTGCTGTGCTGGCTTTCGTTGCTGCCCTTGCTGCTGCGGGGTTCCTGCTGAAGAGAAGGTATGCAGACATCTCTCAGGAGGGTGTTGAGGAGGTTAGTGAAGCAATTAACTATAATGAAGTCAGCGAGGCTATGGAGGAGGAAGAGAAGACTGAGGATGTTGCTGAGGTAGTTAGTGATGCTGAGGTTATTGAGGGGAAAAACCTGTTCCTAAAGAGGTGAGAAACTCGGTCAAGAAAAAATCATCAAGGAGTAAGAAAAAAAGAAGGTCGATAAGCAAGTCATTAGAGAAAAAGATCATAAGCATGTATAAAGCAGGCAAAAGCCCTAAAGAAATAGCTAAGGCCTTAGGTATCTCGACCTCGAGCGTCTACAGGAGAGTTAAGAACGCCTTAAAGACTTAGGCCAGTCCAGAACTCAGGAACCCTTATTAAATTAACCATACCTTTTTCAACACCGCAGTAAATTATGTTAGGTGTTTATAAAATGGCTAAAAAGCTTAAGGCAGCCTCACGCCCTGAGGATGAGGCTGGCAGACAATACCATATTGGCCTGAAGCCAGGTGATGTCCCTAGATACGTCTTACTTCCCGGCGACCCTGGTAGGGTTCCTAAAATAGCTTCGTTCTGGGATGAAGCAAGAAAGATTTCTGAGCATAGGGAGTACGTGACTTACGTGGGTAAGTATATGGGTGTTGACATAGCCTCAACATCTACGGGAATAGGTGGGCCAGCAGCAGCCATAGCCATTGAGGAACTCCTTAGGGTCGGTGCAGACACCTTCATCAGGGTCGGCACTACAGGGGGTTTAAGGAAGGAGTTAGGTATAGGTGACTTAATAATTAGTACTGGTGCTGTAAGGCTTGATGGAACCAGCAGGACCTACATAGACTTAGGTTATCCGGCAGTAGCCAATTATGAGGTGGTTCTCGCCCTAATAGATGCTGCCGATACTTTAGGCGTCAGGTATCATGTTGGTTTGACAGCGAGTTCGGACTCGTTCTATGTGGGGCAAGGCAGGCCCGGCTTTAAGGGCTACATACCTGACTCAATGGTTAACATACATAAGAAGCTCGCGTCGGTTAATGTCCTTAACTTCGAGATGGAGGCAGCCACGCTCTTCACGCTAGCTAATATTTATGGTGTGCGGGCAAGCGCAGTATGTGCCGTCATAGCTAATAGGGTTACTGAGGAATTCGTTCCTGAAGCAGGTGTTAAGGAAGCCATTAAGGTAGCTAACGAGGCAGTAAAGATACTTCATGATTGGGACACCGTGAAAGATAAGGAAGGAATGAAGTGGTTAACCCCCTCATTAATTTCTGAGGTTAAGGAACACCTTAAAAAGCACTGAAGCTCACCAGAACTTAGGTGCGGGTTTTGGTGAAGGTTCTAGTAACTGACGCAACAATACTTACTTTATCCTTAACTCAGGATCCAGTGATCCCTAAGGGCTACGTATACGTGACTAATGGAGTAATTCAGGCTGTAGGTAAGGGAGAACCTCCTGAGGAACTCAGGTACCCCGAACTCCTGTTGAGGGGTGAAGGAAGGGTAATCGCTCCCGGGCTCTCCTCAGCCTTCACGGTAGTTACTCTATATCCCTTCAGGTTTAGTTTAAGAGGGCTTAAACTTAATGAATGGCTCCATTACTTCAGGGAGTTAAGCAGGACGGACACGTACTACATTGCTGGTATGGCATTCATTGAGATGGTTATGAGGGGAATAACTTCGGCCTTAGTGACTGACATTTACTTAGATAGTGTGGCTAGGGCTGCAGCAGACGTAGGTATTTACGTGACTCTAGCTCCTCCATTCAACTGCGGTCTGGGTGAGTTCAGTCCTGAGAACGAATTAAGGCTCTTACTTAATAGGTGGCATGATAGAGTCCCTAACGTCAGGGCAGGAATACTTAGTTGCGGGAGACCCTCAAACAATTTACTGTCTGTTGCTAGGGAGCACTCAATACCTATATATGTTTTGGGGGAGCCGGGGATTTCAGGGGTTTCGGAAGGCGTTAAGCTGATCCCTATTAATTCGGGAACCCCAGACACTAAAACAATAACTTATGGTGAGGGAATCAAGCACTGGAGCGAAGACGGCGGTCTTGGTTTAGGCGTTAAGCCCTCCTACAGCATGCTTGAGGTGGTTAGGGAGGCATCTAGCCTCACAGGAAAGCACCCGATGGATGCCTTGAATGCTGCCGTAAACATTAACCCTAAGTTACTGGGTTACGAGCGGATCGGTTCTGTTGATGTCGGAAACACAGCCAATCTAGTTATGTTTAATACTTCAGAACCTCCCGGTTGGCCGGCTCCGAAAGGACTTCAGCAACTGATTGATGCCGTGGTTGAAGGGGGATTAAGGGTTGAGTCAGTGATTCTAGGGGATAATATCCTAGTGGATTCTGGGGAGAGCCTGACCTTAGGCTATGACTTCATCGTTAAGGCAAGGAAAAAGATTGAGCCGATCC
>JALWQN010000149.1:5598-35850 GCA_027083115.1 Desulfurococcales archaeon | reverse complement strand
TTTATTTGCTGGTTATCAATCCAGAACCAAACCCGGTAATATAAAATTAGTAACTCAAGAAAGGCATAAATAAATCGATGCATTAACTAAAGTGTGGTAATATTGGTTCGAGTTAATGATGAGGTACTGAGGGACCTGCCTGCCGAGGATGAAGAAACGATTAAGAAAGCGTTAAAATCACTCGCCATTGAAGAAGGCGTTAATGAGTCAGACATTAAAATAGTCCCAGTAAGCCTAATTCCTATAAGATTACAACACATATTCCGAGAGCTGGGTAAAGAGGGCTATATAGTTAAGGAATCGGTCGTGCTTAATGGAAAACTGTTTTTGCTTGCAATCAAGAAAGGAAGGAAGCTAGATATAGCCCCGGACTTCGAGGCCAGATTTTAAAGTAGTTGACCCCTTCCACAAAGTAGTTTATAATTTTTCTTTGGATCTCATAGGCTCTACGAACATCCCGTATTTTTCAGCTACTAGCCTATCATCTCTAACCAACACCTTCCCCCTTAAGACAGTATATCTTATCTTGCCCTTCAACCTCCAACCCAAGTAAGGAGTTATCGGGTACTTGGCCTTAAGCCAATCCTTACTTACGACAGTCTCAACTTTCGGGTCAACAATAACTAAATCTCCATCGCTACCAACGCTTATCGCGCCTTTCCTGGGCCAAAGACCGAATAGCCTAGCAGGATTCTCACTCATTAACTCCGTGAGCTTTGTCAAAGGTAGCCTGCCTTTTAGGGCCTGATCCAGCATTAGAGGGAAGAACGTTTGAACCCCTGTGAAGCCGGCTGCGCACCGCCATACGTCTCCTTCCTTTTCCTCAGCAGCATGAGGTGCGTGGTCTGAACCCAAGGTAATTATGGCGCCTTCCATTATCCCTTGCCAAAGTGCCTTCTGGTGGTCTTCACTCCTTATAGGCGGATTGACTTTAATTGCTGTACCATATTTTTCGTAATCTCTTGAATTAAGAAGTAAGTAATGAGGGCATGTCTCAGCAGTTACTTTTATCCCTCTACTTAAGGCCTCCTTAATCAGCCCAACACCTTCCTTAGCTGCCAGGTGAACTATATGTACTCTACCACCTGTCCATTTAGAGAACAATATTAGCTTACGTATAGCATCTTCCTCACATATAGGTGGCCTAGCATCCATATGGGCTGCCGGATCATTCCTTCCTTCACGCTTAACCTTCTGAGTAAAGTACCTCACTAGCTGAGCATTTTCTGCATGAAAAGTTATTGGAACGTTCAGTTTTGCTGACTTAAGTAGAACCTCATATAGCGATCCATCATCTGGTGGTGGAATATTTCCTGTCGTAGGGCCAAGGAAAACCTTAAACCCAACGACCCCAGCATTAACTAACTCCTCAAATTTATCAGCGTTAGAATTATGTATAACTCCGTAAAGCCCGAAATCAACGTTGGCTTTATGTGAGAGAAGACTTAATTTCTCCTTAAATACTTTGGAGTCCTCAACCGGTGGTTTAGTGTTAGGCATTTCTAGAACTGTGGTTACCCCACCAAGAGCTGCTCCCGCTGTGCCATAAGCAAAATCATCCTTATATTCTAAACCCGGCTCCCTCATATGAACGTGTTCATCAACAATCCCTGGAAATACGTATAATCCGTTGGCATCTATAACTTCATCAACGCCTGAATTACTGAGGTTTGACCCTATCTCAGATATTTTCCCTTCAATGATCTTTATATCAGCTTTGTAAATAATTGTTGAGGTTACTATCAAACCTTTTTTAACAAGAATGCTATCACCGTACATTATTATTCCCTCTTATAGTGGATGATGGAACAATATATAAATTAACTTAATTGTTATGGGAAAATACTTTTTAATCAAATTCCGTTGTTCATCATGTGAAGAAATCTTGACAGAATCAGAACACCTCTTCATAGGTAAGAGAACAATAAGAAAGGATGCAATACCTAAAGTGACTGGAACCATGAAGTTCTCAAGCGACTATTACATTCCTGGAATGCTTGTTGGAAGAATCTATAAGAGCCCTTACGCATTCGCCGATGTTCGGCACATAGATACTTCCGAAGCTGAAAGGATGGGTGCAGTAGTAATTACGCCTGATGATGTTCCATCAAAACTATTTAACCCAAGGCTGGTGAGCGTTTTTGAAGTAACTTACAAAGACTATCAGGTCCTCACTAAGCACCCTAGGTATTTAGGTGATGCAATAGCTGCTGTTGCTGCACCAACTGAAGAGAAAGCCCAGAGAGCCTTAGAGGCTTTAAGGGTCGAATTCGATAACATACGTAAACCAATTCTTGATCCCTTTGAAGCCATGTCTCCTAACGCGCCCCAAATACACGATAGAATTCTTAAGGGAGATGAGCGGATAGATGTGAAAAACAATGTTGGCTGCGTGCTAGAATACAGTGAAGGTGATGTGGATAAGGCGCTTAAGAACGCTGACTTAGTTGTTGAGAGAAGATTCAAGACAAACAGAAGGTACCACATGCAGTTAGAGCCGAAAACAGCTCTCTGCATACCGCATTCGGACGGCAGCATAACCATTTATTCCACTACACAAACAATTCATAATACGAGAATATTGATAGGGCAAATCTTCGATATACCCTTAAGTAAAATTAATGTGGTGAAGGTACCTATCGGCGGTTCCTTCGGTTCAAGCATACAGATCAACCCAGTCGTTCCTATTACCGTTGCTCTATGTCTTAAAGCTAGGAAACCCGTTAAAATAACCTTAACCAGGGAAGAAGATATCTACGACCACGTGGCGTACCAAATGCACTTCAAGATAAGGGCAGGAGTAACAAAGGACGGGAGATTAGTTGCTGGAGAACTAGAGAACATTATGGATATAGGTGCCCACCAAATACAGGCGTACCCACTACTTGGTACAGCCCTAGGATGGTTCGTTTCCCTCTACAAGTGGAGGAACATCAGGTACGTTGGGAAAGCTGTTTACACAAATAAAGTACCGACATGCGCATTCAGAGGTTATGGTGCCCCCCAAGTCTCTTGGGCGGTAGAGACAGTTATTGATGAGATCGCTGAAAAACTAGGTATGGATCCCGTAGACTTTAGACTCATGAATTACGTTGGCAAAGGCGATGTTTTTTGGGGTCAAGGACCAACGGTTAAAAGCATCATAAGATCTGATGGAGTACCTGAATTAATGGAGAGAGGGAAGAAACTCATTGGCTGGCATAGAAGAAGGCTTCCATCAGAAAAGACAGGGAGGTATAGAAGAGGTATAGGCGTTGGTAGGTCTTTCCATACTTCAGGCGCTGGTGGACCTATATCTGGAGAAGTAATTGACTACACAGGTTCTATCCTTAAAGTTAATGAGGACGGGACAATAGATTACATAACCGCCCTCCAAGATCATGGAGGAGGTACGTTAGACGCTCACGTAAAAATAATTGCTGAGGAATTAGGTGTTCCACCCGACCTTATTAATTTGGTGTGGTCAGATACGCAAACAACCCTTTATGATGTGTGCACACATGCTTCCAGAGGCACTTATGTTGGAGGGGGTGCTGCAGTCCAGGCAGCTAAGCAACTGAAAGAAAAAATATTTAATTACGCTATCAGGGTTCTAGAGAAAGCTGTAAGTCCAGACGCTTTGAGGTTAGGGTATGATAAAGAACTTAAGCAGGCTGTTGTGTATGTAGTCGATAATCCGAACATGAAAATAACTCTCAAGGACCTAGCTACCTTAGCTTGGCAAAGAAATTGGGGAACTATAGCTACCACTGTAACTTATAGGTCTAAGGCAGCACCGCCAAGCTTCACTGTATACTTTGTTGAGGTTGAGGTAGATACATACACAGGTAAGGTAAGGCCTGTGAAGGTTATTGGAGGTGCTGATGTAGGCACTGTAATCAATCCTGACTTTGCTGCAGGACAGCTCCATGGTGGATTCGCTCAAGGCTGGGGAATGACTGTGCTTGAGGACACTCCATACCTAGAGAATGGTGAATTAATGAACAGAGGTTTCATAACGGACTACAAGATAGTGACTGCTCAAGATATGCCAAAGCTTGAAGACTTTCAGGTTATATTCGCTCACACTTATGAACCTACAGGACCTCATGGAGCTAAGGGCTTAGGTGAAGCCGCACTAAACTCAGTTGCTGGGGCCGTAGCTAACGCAATATATAATGCTATTGGTGTTCGATTCTATGAGTTACCCATCACTCCCGAAAAAGTTCTGGAAGCCCTAAAAAGGAGGGAGGGAGGTGAGTGAGTTGGTAGAGGCCGTTAAACTCTCAAGACATAATCTATTCAATACTCACATAATTCCCGTTAATTTCAAGTACTTCGCGCCTAAGACACTTAATGAGGCACTAGAGCTCCTGGATAAGTACGGCAAGGAGGCCAAAATCCTTGCAGGAGGTACTGACTTACTAGTGAAGATGAAGATGAGGTTGGTTGAACCGAAGTACATAATTAATATAAAAGGTATAAGGGAACTAAACTTCATTAAGGATGAAGGAAACCAGGTTAGGATTGGTGCCCTGACGCGATGGAGACAGCTTGAGAAATCCGAGCTGATAAAGAACTTCTTCCCATCTCTCTATGATGCAGTTAAGGTAATGGGTGGTACACAAATCAGGAATATGGCTACTGTTGGGGGTAATTTATGTAATGCTTCGCCAGCTGCTGATTCAGCACCTCCGCTAATGGTTCTCAACGCTAAATTAGTGCTCGCAAGCAAGAAAGGAGAAAGAGAAATACCAATAACACAATTCTTCAAAGGACCGGGCAAAACAGTTATGGAGCCCGACGAGTTGCTTAAGGAAATAACCATACCTAAGCCGGAGGAAGGGAGTGGCTCGGCATTCATTAAAGTTGCTAGGACATCTATGGATCTAGCAAAAATTAGTGCGGCAACAGCCCTTAAGGTTGAAGACAGAAAAATAGTTATGGTAAGGATAGCTATAGGGTCTGCTGCACCAACTCCTGTGAGAACACCTAAGACTGAGGAGGCATTAATTGGTCAGCCCTTCCGACCTTCCATAATTAGAGAAAAAGTGAAGCTAGTGGTTAATGAGATAAGTCCCATAGATGATGTAAGATCTACCGCATTCTACCGTAAGGAAGTGTCGAAAATCATAGTTGAGGACGCCCTTCTTATCTCGTACGAGAGAGCCTCTAGGAGGTGATTATGATGAAGATCCCGATACATTTCATTCTAAATGGGGAAGAAGTTAGTGTTGAAGTGGAGCCCAATGAATTACTTCTGAACCTATTAAGGGAGAAACTCGGTTTAACAGGCCCCAAGTATGTTTGCGGGATCGGAGAATGTGGAGCCTGCACAGTTCTTCTTGATGGTGAGCCAGTGCTTTCGTGCTTGACTCTTGCTGTTGATGTTGATGGACATGAAGTGACTACTATTGAAGGGTTAGCTAAAGATAATGAACTGACGGCCGTTCAGAAAGCCTTTATTGAGGAGGCAGCAGTCCAGTGCGGTTACTGCACTCCAGGATTTATAATAATGATTGATAAGCTACTTAAGGAGAACCCGAACCCCACCGAAGAGGAGATTAGGGAATATATAAGGGGTAACTTATGTAGGTGCACAGGCTACGTCAACATCGTTAAGGCAGCTCTAAAAGCAGCTGAAGAATTACGTAAAAACACTTCATTAATTAAAATTAAGAAGTAATTTTTCCGAAATTCAAATTCAAAATAATCATTTAAAAACAGAACATGTAAGGTGTAAAATAATGAGCCTTAAAGGAAAAGATATACTTTCGGCGTTTGATTTCGAGAGGGAAGATCTTGAAAGGCTGTTTAAATTAGCTGATCGATTAAGGGAAGAAATAAATGATAAAGGAACCCTAGATTACGCTTTAGGTAAGGTAATGGTTACTGCATTCTTTGAGCCAAGCACAAGAACTAAACTAAGTTTTCAGTTCGCTATGGAGAGACTAGGTGGTAAAGTAATTAATTTTGACGTAAGTACCTCAAGCCTACTTAAGGGCGAGAGTGATGTAGACACTATGAAAATTATTGATGGCTATGGACCTGATGTTATAGTGATTAGACAAAAAATACCGTATTTCCCTCATAAAGTTAAGGACATTGTTAAGGCACCAATAATAAATGCTGGTGATGGTCCCCACGAGCACCCGACCCAGGCATTGCTCGATGTCTACACCATATGGAGAGAGCTAGGTGAGGTGGATGGCCTAAAAGTGGGTATTATGGGTGACTTAAAGTATGGGAGGACTCCCTCCTCCCTATCCTTCATGCTAACTAGATTTAATAATGTGAGGATATACTACATCGCTCCTGAAGTTATTCAGATAAGGGATGAAGTTCTTAAGGAAATCAAGGGAAAAGTCAATTATATGAAGGTGGATAAGCCAGAAGACGTTATTGAAGAGCTTGATGTCCTATACATAACTCGTTTGCAGAAAGAGAGATTCGCTAATCCCGAGGAGTATGAGAGATTAAAGGGTGTCTACAAGATAGATAAGAAATTCTTGATGAAGTTCAAACACATACCCATTATAATGCATCCACTGCCTAGAGTTTGGGAGCTTGATCCAGGTGTGGACGAGTTGCCCCAAGCCAAGTACTTTGAGCAAGCGAAGAATGGACTTTATGCCCGAGCAGCGCTAATAAAAGAGATTTTAGGTGTTTAACTCAAAACTACTTTTTCTTTTCTTCATCAATAAATTCAGCAACCAACTGAATGCCTTTTTCTAACCTCTCAGGCGTTTGCGTCACGAAAGTAACCCTCAGATGGTTCCTACCAGTCTCACCAAATATTGATCCAGGCAACATAATGACGGCCTTCTTTTCCGCAAGCCCGAATGCAAAGTCAATATCGTTCATCCCTAATTGATTCATGTAGGCACTCATGTCAGGAAATAGATACATCCCTGCTGGAGGCTTCCAAATCTTAGCATCAGGTAAGAACTTCCTGAAGGCTTCGTAAGCAACATCCCTTCTCTCTCTGTATACTGGCAGGACTTCCTTAAGGTACTTCTCCTTAATGCCTGAGGTTAAAGCATAGTAAGCAAACCACTGACCTGGAACAGGCGCTGCTAAGGAGAGAATACCTTTGAGTTTAGCAGCTTGAGTAATCACTTCTTTAGGGCCATAGATATACCCAAGCCTGAATCCTGGTATAGCTATATCTTTAGAGAAGGTATTCACACTTATGAGTCTATTTAAAGTATCGCCATAATTATGTATCCATATGTGGTTGCCTTCATAAATTATGTGTTTGTATGCCTCATCATAGATTATCCAGGATTTCTTTTCTTTCGCCAAATCAGCTATTAGTTTCAGAATATCTTCCTTAAGGATTCTGCTAGTTGGGTTATCAGGACTAACGGCAATTATAGCTGAAGTTCTTTCCGTAATGTTATCCTTAATGCATTCCTCATCTGGCTGAAAGCCTGTCTCCACAGTCTGAGGACATTTCCTTACCTTAAGATGAAGATATTTCAGAAGATCCCAGTACACACTATATGAAGGATCCAATAGAAACACTTCGTCCCCAGGATCAGTAGTTATTGAGAGGGCAAAATGAAAGGCCTCAATACCTCCTGTAGTTATTACTATATTCGTTGGCGGGATATCTAGGCCCCCATACTTTTTCAAATCCAAGCTAATTGCTTCCTTAAGAGAATACATTCCGCTAGCACTAACATACCTGAAATGGTTGAAGGGATCTTCCTTAGCTTTCTGACAGAATAAACTCACCAGATCCTTTGAGGGAGGTAATCCCGGTTGCCCAACAGAGTAATTAAATACGTCCTTGCCTTCTCTCTTTAATTCCTCAGCCTTAGCCGCTAACATCCTATGCGGAGATGGTTGAAAAACTTTAACTCTATCGGAAATCTTCTTCATACTTACCACACTAAGTAGTTAATGCTGGCTTTTAAATAAGTTCCTAAAATAAAGAATAAGTCGAGAAAAACATTAATTACCGCTACCTTTCTCCTCCATTTCAACGAGCTTCTTCAGGTAGGGTGCTTCCTCTGAGGCTTTAATAGCAGAAATTATGGCTTCATAAACTTCTTCAGGATGAGGAACACAATAAAGAACGTAGAAGGACCTTGATCTGGGGACCTTAACGCCTCTGCCAGCAATAACTGCGGCACCAACCTTAACACCCTTTCCTCCCTCTACACCAACAGCAGTGGCTGAAACATCCTCACCTGAACCTATACCTGAACTAGTTATTGGTACAACACTACCAAAATTAAATAGCTTCCCTAAGAAGCTTTTCTCAAGTATAAGGTCGGAAATTCTAGAGTAAACTAAGTCTCTCCTAACTACCTTAAATAATCCTCTGTAAGTAAATATTATTCCTCTCTCAGTAATTACGTATTTATGTGCTCTTCTATGCAGGTCAATAATGACCAAAGCAATTATAGAACAAACGATCAGCGTAGGGAACACATACCATAGCTTTATATGAAAGTAACTATATAGTGGAGGAGGTACTATAGTTATTAGTATAGCTATTACTACATGCCTCCAAGAGATCTTAATTATTGAGTAAATTAAGAAGGGCAAGATTATGGATAGAGAGAGCAGCACATAAGGCGAGTAAACACCCAAGAATTTACCTATCAAGGGCATAGAATCCACGTAAGACGAAATCCTATTTGAGTATACCCAAGTAATTAACGTCACTATTAATGTATATACCCACAAAGTGATTGCTCCTGCGAATGCCATAGGATGCGGAGAGACTTCAGCTATTACTTTCTCTTTATCTGTCCTCATCAGCAACCAACTCGATAATGTGTAGCTACCCCTAAAATATCTTTAACGCTACTATAATAACCGAAATAAATAAATTCGAGCAATAGCTAGTTCTACCCGTGAGCAAATGTGAAACAAGTAATACCTCCAGCGGAGGAAATAACTCCTGAGAAATTTAAGGAAGCATTCAAAAAAATCATTGAGTTAAAAAAAAGTGCAGGCCTAATTGCAATAAGGGATAATCCCCCAGATCTTTTAGAAAGAGCTAAGATGTACGGTATGCAGTACAAGAATGGCTCTTGGAACTGGGCATCAAATATCTGGAGTAGGTCAGCAGCAAACACTGTTGTTATCGAGAGTGAAGAACAAATCAAGTATGAACATAAACTTCTGATGTTGAGGGTTCTAGAGCATATTCTCGCTCAAGGACCAATAATTAAGGTTGATGGTTATGCTGGTAAGCCAGGCACTAAAGCACAGATGCATGCTACAGTATACGTTGATCCTCAGTTCCCGGACTTGGCCCTTCGATGGAAGGCATTAGTGTTTCCTGCACCACCAGACGAAGAACCTGATATTGAGGTATTTGTTATTCCCCACTACCTAGGAAACCCCAACATTCCTGGGAAAAACAAGCCTTTGATGGTTATGAGGTTTCCCCACCATAACTTTACTATAGTTACTATGTCCTCCTACCAGGGTGAAGTGAAGAAAGCTGTCTTAACTCACTGGATTTACCATGTGTATAAGCGTGGTGGTACTGGAGAGCATGCCGCCTTAAGGGAGTTCACGGTAAAGACTGTAGATGATAAATGGAAAAGAGTAATTATGGCTGTTTGGGGCCTTACAGGAACAGGTAAATCAACGCACGGCCTTTATGTATGGACGGAAGAGAACGCCAAGAAATACGTGGAAACGTTCGGAATTAATCCTCTTGAGTACGTAAAGGACCAAACAATAAAGAATGACGATATTGTTGGTATATTTGAGGATAGGGTAATTGGTTCAGAAGCTGGCAGTTGGACTAAAACCGAGGATCTAACTCCTGAGCAAGTAGCTATTTGGAGAGCAGCAAATAGCCCGCATGCAATGCATGAAAATACAGAGTTTGATGAAAAGGGATATCCTTCCTTTAAAGGAGAGCTTTTCCAGTATTTTGGTGCACCAAACAAGAACGCCAGATCTGTTCTGAGGCTTGAAGACACTGGTTACTTCGATGGTGATGTCGAATCTAGCGGTCCCCTCAACACGGCCATATTCTTAAGCCCTGGCTACTTTACTGAGTGGGCCTGGGTGAAGATTGCTGACCCGGCTCTTGCCGCTAAGGCTTTAGCTGATGGAAGAACTATAGGTCATCCAGCTCAAGCCAAAGAAGTTGTTGGGAGATTAAGGTTTGTGGCTAGATTCGCGCTACCCTTCACGATGGGTGTATCCAGCACAGAGCATGTGGTGAGGTTTTATAACTTCCTAAGGAAAAGAATTGAGAAAGGAGACCCTATTGAAGTATATATGTTTAATACTACTGGGAGAATAATAGCTGAGTATAACTGGACTGAGAAGAAATTAGGTAGTAAAGTGATAGAAGCTCCTGAACCAGTATTGGTCCTTAAGGAAGGCAGACCTAAAGCAGTTGGTGGTGAGAGACCAACTATTGAAGAAACCGAGTTATTCATTCTTCAAGCCACGAGGGGGGCGGTAAGGTACAAACCTCATCCTGTATGGGGAAAGAAAGTTCTGGTACCTAAAGAAGTGCCTGGAATAACTCAAGAACGACTAAAGAAGCTGGACCCAACAACCTACTTAAGTATGGATGAATTTAAGAGGCTGCTTAAGGCCCAGATTGAGGAAAGCAAGTACTGGCTGGATAAGAACTGCCCTAACTTACCTAAGGAAATATATAATGCAATGGATTTCGAGGAGTAATTAACTTAAATTTTTTACTAAGCCGAAAACTAATTCATTACATTCTTGTAGTGGTTGATTTCTCTCCTGCTCTTCCCGAAACTACAGGGAAGGCCTCATTGAATGTAGACACAATAAGTAGAAAGGAATTAACCATCATCATCAACATATTAAGGAGTCTTGGCTTGAAATTGTCATTTACTTCACTATCAAAGAAAGTCATTGCAACACTTACACCCTTAAGATCCACAGGATTAGGTTGGATCGCTACGCTACAAATATTGCAGGCCGTGATTAGCCTTGAGAGAAGCCTTGAAGAAAACTTAAGCCTTTCCTCAGGCTTGAGCTTAGCAAGAGCTTGTTGATGCTCTGGAGAAACGCCCACTCCTAACAGTATGATCACTCTGTCTTGCCTTTCTTCAGGCTTAAATACCTTTATATTTACACGTAGGGGTGGAGGAGTATATATATCCAAACCCCAAGTAAAACGTACTTGAGGTGATGCCGGCAGTTTCTTTACTTCAAAACCCTCTTCAATCAACCAACTAGTAATCAGTTCCTTAACTTCGGGCATAGCTAACACCACTGCTTTCTTTAATAAATAGTATTCGAGTATTAAATATTGACTGAATCAATAAATCAGGTGCTAAAAGTGAGTGAGATCCCACAGGAATTTATTGATTATATTTTTACTAAAAGAAGAAACGCGGTAGAGAAAATGGTTAAAGGTGAACTAAGGGAGAAAGATGTGTTCTTAGAATTCACTAGAGCAACACCTGTAGTGATTACTTCAGGGCCAGCAGGCCTTAGTGGTTCCGTGAAGATGCTTGGTTTTGTACCTAAGAAGGAAAACCTTAAGGCTGTTCTAGCTGTATTAAGGGAAACAGCTAAAAAGGAAAAAGAAGGGAAACCTGTTAACACTGTGGGTATAATCCTTAAGGAGGTCTATAATGAAGGGAACATTGATTTTAGTAGGTTAGGTGGTTTAGAGATGGGGTTTAATCACTCATGGATAAATATTAAGAGTAACAATAAGGCAACCCTGCTTTTCTATACGCCACCAGTAACCTCCTACGAGGTGAGGTGTGATGTTAAGATCCATGAGAAAGGAGATTTGTTTGAGTACCTGAACACTCTTCACGACCTTTTCCATATAGTTGATAGATCTAGAAGTAATTACCCGGCCTATGAGTTCATAATTAAGGAAATATATGACCAGTCAGCAACTGAGAAAGGCTTTGGTAAACTAATCTATAAGAGCCTGTAAAAGGCTGATTAACGGATCTTTTTAATAGCCGATAAAAACTCCCTCATTTCTTTTTCTGTACCTATTGACACACGAACATATTCGTTAAGCCTCCCTTGCAAGGGCTTAACCATAATCCCGTGTTTAAGAAGTTCGTTGCTTAGCCTAGTTGATGAGTAGCCTTCTTTCTTGATAAGTATGAAATTACATAAAGTGTCTAATACCTGAATGTCACTTATTCTCGAGATTGCCTCCACCACATATTCCTTTATTCTCTTTATTTTTTCTACAACGTGGTTCATATAATCGATGCTTTCGAGAGCTCCCAATGCTGCAGACAACGAGAGAATAGATATGTCATATTTTCTAGCTGTCCTCATTACTGCTTTAGTTAACTCCGGCTCAGCTAAAAAGTAGCCTATTCTGGCACCTGCCAAACAAAACGCCTTCGAGAAAGTCCTTAGAATTATTATGTTAGGGTACTCATGAACTAAGTTTTTACAAGTTAATGATGAAAACTCGTAGTAAGCCTCATCAAGAACCACTAATTTATAATGCTGAAGGAGCCTGGGAATTAATTTGCACCCAATCACTTTATTACCTGTCGGGTTATTGGGATTAATGATGTAAAGAACCTTTTTCTTATCGCCGAATGATTTTAGCCTTGCATAATCGAGCTTAAAGCATTTAGTTAAGGGTATGTCATAAGTCTTAATCCCAACCACACTTAAGTCTTCCTGAGCAGGAACGAATGTGGGAGAAGAAAAAACAAAATGCAGGTGCTCCATTAACATGTACTCACGTAAGTAAACAAAAAAAGCTTCAGAGCCGGGAACTAAGTGAACATATCCTTCGCTGATACCTACATAATCTGAGAGCTTAGTGATCAAGGATTCGGATAGTTCGGGAACTTCATAACGGTTTAAGGAAATAACATACTTCTTAATTTTGGGTAAAACAGTATTTGAAGGAGGAAAAGGACATTCGTTTCTGCTTAAGATTATCATTTCCCCACCCACTTCACTTATATTATAGAGACAGAAAGATATAGATAATTCTTTAGAACGAAATGCTGAAACCTTTTTTCAAGCTAATAGAGTGTGGGTAACTGAAGTGAAAGGAAATAGTGCACTCATAGCAACACTAATCCTGCTGGCAGTAGTGCTAAATTCATTACTTGCAATATCGAATTTAACTAGTAAGTCCTCAAAAACCGCCTACTTAAATTATCAGAAGGTTTTGAAAGATATTCAGCTTAGGTCCGTAAGGGTTGACATAAAATATGAGGGAGGAAACATTTATGCAAAGTCAGAATTGCCAATCAAGGTTATTGGAGTTTATTTAGAAAACAAGAGTGGATTATTTAAGTTACGGGCCTTTAATAACTTAGTAAGTACATCCTTAACAAAACTTGTTGATTTAGGATCAATTAATGCCATAAATTCATCACTCATTCTGGTTTTTGACAGCGGGAAAATACTTAATTTAAGTATCGATGATTTAACTAACTCCAGCACCATAATTAATACAACAAAGATTAATGAACTTACTGGAGACTTAAGAGCTGCTAAGCTCTTGGCTTTCGCTACAGGAACAATCTACCTCCCGACAAGTTATCTCACACTAAAGGATGGGCCTAAAGCTTATGGGGCCGGAAGAGTGATTCATCCTAAATGGTTCTTTACACTGAGTTACGGTATAGACCAGACGCATGCTGTCGATTTAGCGCCTAACGAAGACGTCAATACTTACTTTAGTGTTACTAGCGAATTAATTAATTCGTCATCGTTAAATGTTTCCGGAAAAATAAGCTCAAGTGAGAGCACAACTGCTTTTATAGGGCAATTCATTCATTATCAAGGCTTAAAGAACATAACACTGAAAATAAGTATTAGCGGTAAAGTAATCAGAGGCATAGAAGCAAGCAAGTACGTTGCTATAATAGCGTACTACGTGATACCTGACTCATTTAGGATTGATTTCCCCATAAACCCAGTTACTTATATAGCTACTTCAGGAATAATTCCCATAGTCCCTGTCGAAAGACGCTTAATAGCACCTATTGAAACAAGTGCAGGTATAGGAACTCCCGTAACGTTCAACTATACTACTACGGTAAATATTGATTTAAGTTCATCACCCTACTCAGGCTATATTATCGTTGGTTGTGAACTAGCTTTTAAGCAATACATAAATTACTATTTCCAAAGCCTGAAAGTAGTTTCCTATTCATAAGTTTCTTTTTTATATACTGAAAGCAAAGCATTACTTACTTAACTAAATAATTTATATTTTTTATTAGGAAGTTAGAAATTAATTTAAGCTAAGCTTAAATTTCTATTACAAAGTAATGGTTGGTGAAATAAGGTGCCTTCCATTTATGTTAAGGAAGTTCATAATAACCTATTTCTTCTTAGAGTAGATGACCACATCACTAAGTACTTTGAAGGAATATGGAAAATACCTGAAGGAATAGCATATAATGCCTACCTACTTAAAACAGAAAACGGTTGTGTGCTGTTTGATGGATGGAAAGCTGATTTTACTGAGGAATTCTTGAATGAGCTATCTACCATAACGGATTTAGATAATATTAAATATGTAGTCATCAATCATGCCGAGCCTGATCATACAGGGACACTTAAATCCCTACTAAAGGAAACAAAATATAAGCCATTAGTTATTGGTCATCCAATGACTAAGTCACTTATTAAAGCACTTCATGGTGTTGAACCGAAATTTAGGGCAGTTAAGGATGGAGAAGAAATGAGTGTAGGAGAAGAAATACTGAAGTTCGTTTATGTTCCTTGGCTACATTGGCCTGAAACAATCGTTACCTATTTAGAGAAGACAGGCGTTCTTATATCTTGTGATGTTTTCGGCGGATACTCAATACCTAAAGAAATATTTGACGAGGACCCAGAAGTAGTTAGGAATTACATTCCTTATGTGAGGAAATATATGGTTAACGTCATAGGTCATTATAGGGACTTTGTTATAAAAGGCCTAAATAAGTTGAGGGATTCAGGCATTCAGCCAAAAATAATAGCTCCAGGCCACGGGCTCTTGTGGAGAAAAGAAATCAACAGAATAATTAGGGAATACAGTAGGTGGGACATACAAGAATCAATTAAAGGTAAAGTCACCATAGTTTATACTTCTATGTACGGATACGTGGAGAACGCAATTAAGGAAGCGATCAGCGAATTAAAGAAACAGGGTGTTAATCCAGTAATCCATAAATTCACTGATAAATACAGGAGCAATGTGGGAGATGTATTATCTGACCTTGATGATTCTGAAGCTATAATTATTGGGACAGCAACCTATGAGGCAGGAATATATCCCATCATGAAATACATTTTGACTTTAGTTAAGGAAAAAATGAAAGGGAATAAACCTGTAATGATCATAACAACTTATGGATGGGGTGATATTGCAGGAAGATCTCTGAGGACAGAGCTAGAAGATTTAGGGTTTAAGGTTGTGTCAGCTGTAAGTATTCATGGAACGCTAGATCAGACATCCATAGAAAAAATTAAGGGAGGCATATCTCTGCTTCTTAAGGAATTAAGTTCATAGTGTGATGCCTTTGAATCTCATAAAAATTGCTGAAGACTCCTTCAAAGACGAAGTGGAGACCTCGGCAATCTATGCTAAACTATCTTCACTAATTAGGGACCCTGAACTCTCGCGTAAACTTAGAGATATGGCATTAATGGAGGGAAGCCACGCGAGATTTTGGACAGAGTTCCTCAGGAGGAGAGGTATTGATGTCAAGAATTTAATGCCTAAAACCATAATCGTGAGAATGAAGGTTTTAGTTTTAAGGCTTCTTGGTTTAGGCCTAACTTTTAAACTGTTGGAGATGGGTGAGAGGGAAGCCATAAAAACGTACTCAAGAATGCTTGACTCTAGTCTGCTGAATGAAGATGAAAAGGAAGGTTTAAAGAGACTTCTTGAGGATGAATTAGTGCATGAAGAAGAATTTATGGCTGAAGAATCGAAATTCAAAGACTTCATAGATCACGTAAGAGATGCTGTCTTAGGTATGAATGACGGTTTGGTTGAAATTCTCTCTGTTTCGGCAGGACTTGCTGGCGCTTACGGTGATCCGCTATATGTTGCATTAGGCGGAGCCATTGTGGGAATAAGTGGGTCCCTATCTATGGGTATAGGCACTTACATAAGCGTCAAGGCCCAAAGAGAAGTTAGGGTAGGACTCCTCGAAAGAATTAAGCTCTCAGCTAAATACGTAAGTCATCTACTCTCTTCCAGAGTAGCTAATTATATGCAAAGAAAAGGTTTTAGCGATAAATTGAGCAACCAGATTGGTGAAGAGTCCTCTGAAAAACCAGAGCTTCTAAGCAAGGTTATTGGCGAGGAAGAGTATGGCTTAAAAGAAGAGAGCCTAGAGAACCCAAAAGTCGCTGGCCTATATACAGGGCTTTTCTATATTTTAGGTGCTTTCATTCCTCTCACACCTTACTTCCTTAAACTAGCCATACCTGTATCCTTACCAACATCCTTTATTTTAGCAGGAATTATGTTAGGTGTTTCTGGATTCTTCATAGCACTAACTGCAGGCATAAGTATTAAGAGAAAGGCAATGGAACTAGTGGTGGCTGGATTAGGTTCCGCAGTAATTACTTACCTCATAGGCTTAATTGCTTCCTTAATCCTTGGAATAAATGTAGGTTAATTACATGTTCTCTTAATAACGAAGACACCAACTCTCCCCTGAATTCCTTCAGGTTCTTCAGTCCCTAATAATTCTATAATCAAACCAATGTCTTCAGCAAAATACTTGAAGTCCTCTACCCAATCATTAATTCCGCAAGTATCTATGAACGGCCCTTCAAAAAGTATTGAGAACTCCTTGCCTCCTAAGAAACCAATAAAGCTTGCATTAGATTCTGGTGATCTGTACTTATTATAAAAATCAACTGCCTTATTAATTAATTTAATAAGTTCTTCTTTGTTCACTCACTCACCTTAATTTCTTTCCTGCCCTCCCATAATCCGTGAAGATTACAGTAACCTATTGCGTGTATAACTCCACTCTTTTCAAGCTTTATCTTTACCTTAACTTCAGGATCAACAAAACCAGGCTCAAACACAAAAGTAGCCAGATGCCTTGGGTTGAAAGCCCTGCCTTCCTCAGTTAAGTATAGCTCTACCTTTCTAATTGAATGCTCCGGAGTATTAGGATGTGGACCTACCTTGACAGCAATCTCGAAGACTTCACCCTTAGTTACTTCATCAGGTGCTTCTATTTTAGGTGTATGCGACTCAACCTTAGTTACTGCCTCGCCTGAAGCTCTTTCAGGAGTATAAATTAATTCACCTAAGCCTTTCAGGATAATTCACCAATTTAATTAAGTTTTTCATCAATATAAATTTATTCTTTCAAATTATTAGATTGTTTTTCATAATAATAAGTTAAATAAATTAACCAAAGGAGATAATCAACTACAAAATTCCTAAGGTTATCCCTCCATTTTAGGAAGCGATTAATATGTTCCGTCTATCTTAATCGTAAGGGATGATGCTAGTGGGTGAGCTAGGTATAGGAATTAGAGCTTCTTTTCTTCTTCTTAAGAGAAAATTATATATATTTGTTCTTGGTGATTTCTTTTTAGCAATCCTTGCAGGCTATTACCTCAATTTAACTGAAATAAACATAAGATGGATAAGCATTTTGGCAGTCTTCATAATGCTTTATCCCATGCTTACTGGATTAATTATTGAGAAAGTCAAGGATGTGGGAAGAAACATTAAATTGATTTCAGTAACTCTAACCTTCGCTTTTTTCGTGGGGAGTGGGACTGCTTACTTAATTTCCAGAACTTTATTGAATCAATATCCTGACGTTGCCTTCGCTATGGTTATGGTCGGTGCCATACCTTGCTCTAACATGCTTATAGGTTGGTCAGGTATTGCAGAAGCTAGTGTTGAGGATGCGTTAGCAATTGCTGTTATAGGGCTCTTACTAATACCTCTTCTCTCACCTATCCTTATCAAGATTAATGGAGGAGTCTTTGTGCAGTTCAACCTAACGCGATTAGTTACTCTATTACTTGGATACATTCTTGTTCCGTTGGTTATGGGTCTCTTAACGCGTCATGCAATAATAAAGAAGAAAGGAATGAAGTACTTCATGAACTTAAGGAAGTATTTTCCTGGAGTTGCTTCACTGGGTGTTCTGCTAATAGTGTTTGCAGCTACAGCAAAAGTAGCTAAGACAGTTATTGCAAACCCTGAAATCTTTGCCTTAATACTTGCTGGACTAATTAGTTACTATTTAATACAAACTTCCCTTTCGTTAGTTGCTGCTAAAGTTTTACAGCTGAATTATAGGCAAGGTATGGTATTAATTATAGGAGCTACAGCCAGCTCACAGGCCATATCACTGAATGTAGCAGCAGCCATGTTTAGCCCGTTAACTGTGTTTTCATTATCTTTCAAACCTTTAATACAGGTGCTTTACATACTTTTCTTAATCTATTATCTCGGCCCTAAGGTGAAGATTTTCCTCAGCAAAACAAAATTGAGAAGATATAAAGAAAATAATCAGAAAACACTTTTTATTTAGATCCAAGCTTTTGTAGATGAGCTAAGGACCCATAAAGATCCGTTAGTTTCTTGAATTCTTCCTTATCATAGAACTTTACCTTACCTTTCCCGAATCCTTTAGCAACCTCAATACAGAATCTTACTGCTTCTTCAATATCGGTGATGCGGTTAGCTCCTGTGGCACAACCGGGAACCGGCACTTCTGCAGTTATAGCTACACCTACCACAGGAGCTTTTGTGACTGTTGCAGGCTGCATGATACTGTTTAAATGGTAAATTCCATTGCCATAAGGAGTTATGTCTTGTGTTGTGATAGGAACCACTGCAGGCATTCTGCCGGTCACGTTCTGCATTATATCTAGTAAGTCATCGCTTACCTTAAGTATCCATCCCTCCTTAACCGTAGGTGTGATGGCGAAACCTCTCACATTAATTATTTTGTTCCCTTTGGTAGCATCTACTGAAAGAATGGCCTGCATTTGTTGGTCAACCTCATACTTGACCATTGTAGCCATATTTACTGGGGAGCTCATAAAGGATACTGGAAAATGTTGCTGAGTTGGGGCATTCGGGCATATATGTGTGGCTATGATGACGTCTCCCTGTAAGCTATCTCCCTTACTTCTCATCTCAGCAAGTTTTAATGCGATAGCTACCGCAGCAATTGCTCCATCCGCATCAGATACTAAACCTACCTTCTCAGGTCTTGCCCCAATACCTCCAAGCCTACCTATTATCCCAATTGTAGGAGAGATACCGCCTGATAACCTTCCTTCCTTTCCAGGAACAGTTACCCTAATGAAATCTGTGGAGCCTTTGTTACCTCTTATGTTTTTGACTAATACATCACTTAGACCCCGTTCCCTAAATACCTTCGCCACATTATTTCCCGCAACATAAGCACTGTCGAGGAGCTCATATGCCTCAATAACTTGCTTCATCATTTTGGCTTACCTTAACAGTTAACTCTATATCTTAATACTTTATATTTTTCAATAATGTCTGAAAGCATCCCTAATCCATATTTTTGCATCCCAATAACACCTAGTTAAAAGATCAATTCCTTACTTACAGGCTCCGCAAAGGAAATCCTAGAGAACCATGAATTTATGGTGGGCCCGCGGGGATTCGAACCCCGGACCTCCGCCGCGTGAGAACGCGCTGATACGTAATGATTCATATCAAAGACATGCATATACTCTAAAATGAATATCATAAAGTATATCAGTAAGATATCTAAAATCATAGGATATACATATACAGAGTGTATGTAGGATTGTATTTGGAGCAAGACTTTATTTTAATCCGAGGACTCTTTTTAGCTCTTCTTTAACCTTATTTAATGCCTTTGGAGTGAGTCTGCCAACAGCCTTTATTACTAATTTCTTTTCTACGGTAAAAATACTTGAACAATCTATATAGCTTGGCTCCCTCTTTAGATGACCGATAGCTAGGTCTGATTGTGTTATCGGTATCCTATGTGAACCGAGAGAACCAGTTATTTTAGCCACTATTATATCATCCCCTAAGTCTATTGCATTCAATACCAATACAGGTCTTAGTTTAGAGCCCAGCAGATCTGTGAATGGTAGTTCCAGAAGAACAATATCTCCTTGACTATATTTCGAAGAGTTCCTCGGCATCTTCGCCTTCCCTTAGGAGTCTAAGGTATGAATAGAGTTTCTCGGCATCAATCTTCTCAACACCCACTATTTTTATCTTAACCCTCTTACCCTCAAGCTCCTTTAAAGGCTTTAGCGGAATAATCACGCCGCCTTTAACGATACCTTCTATCTCAAACATAATCAAGACCTCAAATACTATTATTACTATGTTGGCTAATCAACTTATCTTAAATCATCCTTTTAGATAATACCTCAGAAATCAGTATCATATATGTTTGGTGGGCCCGCGGGGATTCGAACCCCGGACCTCCGCCGTGTAAGGGCGGCATCCTGGACCAGGCTAGACGACGGGCCCGAACTCAGTCAGAATTTTAATGGAGAATAACATTAAATAATTTAATGGATGTCTTATGAGGATAGGAACCCGCCATCAACAGGTATTATTGCCCCATTAACATAGCTGGCCAGGTCAGTAGCCAGTACAAGAATTATTCTGGCGACTTCATCAGGCTTACCCATTCTTCCTAGAGGCAGTCTATTCTTGAAGATGGAGCCGGTCTTGATTATATCTAGTTTTAACTTTAGTATCGCTTCTTTCTTTAGTTTTTCTACGCTTGGCGTCTCGATACCTCCGGGAACTACAGCATTAACTCTGAATCCTCTCCTGCCGTACTCTCGTGCTAAGGCTCTAGTTAGTCCTATAACACCTATTTTGCTTATGTCGTAATGAACTAATCCCTTAGCAAAGGGAAGTATTGCCTCTATGGAGGACACATTAATTATTGTTCCGCCGGAGTCCATCCTTGAGGAAATCATGTGTTGGCACATCCAGAAAATGGACTCTAGGTTTACGGCTAAAGTTTTCCTAAGGAATGGCTCATCTACTTCAATAAAATCCCTGAAATTATAGATGCCTGCATTATTCACTAAAATATCTGGCTCCCTACCTTTAAGCTCTTCCCATAAACTATCAACTTCGTTTTTCTTACCCAAATCTATCTTGAAAGCTTCGATCGCAACATCATATATCTCACTTAGTGATTTCTTAACATCATGGAGTTTTTCCTCATTAATATCGACCAAATAGAGGTCTGAGCCAGCCTCAGCTAGCCTGTGTGCTGTTGCCTCACCTATTCCTGAAGCTGCACCAGTAACTAAAGATGATTTTCCTTTAAGGGAAATTAACTTCCTGATAGGCATCAAAAAGTCTCACCAAATATTTATTTAGCTAACACAATTATTTATGAATAACACCTTGCTAAATTAACGTACTACTGGATTAGGGATTATTGCTGTGGCTTCAATAATTCCTTAATTAAACTTCCTATGACACCATAATATCTATTCAGGGGTTCACTACTCATAAGGGCCTCAACATAAGCTTCAGTACCTTCAAATATCTCCTTAACATCATTATAACCAGTTTTCATATATCTAGCAGCTTGCAAACTAGTCGATAAATTATCCGCCAGCCTAACAATGCAAGCTTCAAGAGACCTACAATCATTTAGTTCATCAATTAAATCCAAATAATCCCCTAAGTCCATTTCCCTCAGTGCTTCTCGGTCCAACTTATTGGCTAGCTCAGGATTAATGTGATGCTTAGACCATCTAACAATATCTCCGCTTACGGACTCAGGCAAGTCATGTATTATCGCAATCTTTAGTGCTTTCCCTTGATCAATGCTTACTCCCTGACTTGCTAGCTTTTCAGTAATGAGGAAAGTTAAGAAAATCACTTCGAATGTATGCTCAGCCACGGTCTCAGCTAACTCATGAGGCACGCCTCTCAACATCCATCCAGTCCTCGCTAAGTTTTTTACAGCCATAATCTTCTCGTACTTCAAGAAAGCACTCCTCCAACAAATAAGACTGCAGAGATTTATTAAGGTAAGCCGTAGTAAATGCGTCATCATATCAATTAACTATAAGGTATCACATCAATAAGCGAATCAACATTCACGATTTTTACATTAATTCCGTAGAGCCCTCTAATTATGTCCTCATTAAGGAATTCATTAAGGTATCCACTAAAATAAACTTCTCCATTCTTTAATGCGATAACCTCATTCGCGAATCTCAATAAGGGATTTAATTGATTGGAAGCCACTAATACGTGTTTCCTTTTCCTTAACGAAACCCTCTTAAGCTCCTCAAGTACCCTTAACTGATACTTTACATCAGTATGGGAGATAGGCTCATCAATGCCGTAGATTATTGAGTCCCTTGATAACCCCCTCGCTATTAAAGCCCTTTGTAGCTCACCGCTACTTACCTCCCAAACCTTTCTCTCAAGAAGTAAGTCCACATCAAAAACCTTGACATAATATTCTAACATACTGTGATTCAAGCTCTCTCCAACAAGGAGAATGTCTCCAATATTCATGTCTGGCATTGCTTGTATGTATGGAGGAACATAAGTTATGAGTTTACGTCTAGCCACGGGATCAAGTGAAGAAATAGGTTTGCCTTCAACGAATATTTCTCCTTCGTAGTCTATTAGGCCTGCGAGCGCCTTAAGCAAGGTGGTTTTACCTGAACCATTTGGCCCTATAATCGCTACGAATCCCTCACTAACTTTAAAGCTAACTTCCTTTAAGGCACGTAATCCTCCATATGCTACTGAAAGATTCCTTACCTCAAACATTTCTCCTCATCCCTACAAGTATCAAGGCCAGAGCAGGCCCTCCAAAGATTGATACTATTATGTTAACTGGGATTTCCACAGGATATAAAATACTTTTGGCAATTGCATCAGACAATATAGTAAGCAATGGGCCTACAAGAATAGTTGAGGGTAGTACCAGCTTAGCATCGCCTGTCTTGAGAAGCCTCCTCGCTATATGAGGTGAGGCAAGACCAACAAAACCAATGATACCGTACCAAGCGACAGTTAATGATGCCAGTAGAGAAGAAATAAAGGTGAGGATCCTTCTCTCTAGCTGGGGTGATCTCCCTAACTCTCTAACTACATCATCACTTATGTTGAGTGCATTTATGGAATCCAACCTATTGATCAGGAGAAGCGAAGAAGCCAGCAAGGCGCTAACTAAGATTAAGGACCCGTAAGGAGAGGGATCCACGAAGGATCCCTGACTCCATAAAAAAACCTTACTAATATTCTGTAAAGCCAAATATTGTGGAAGTAAACTCGCCGAATAAAGAGCGGTACCTACCGCTACACCAGAAAGCACTAGAGTAGTGGGGGTTATCCCAGCTTTAGAAGCAATTAATAAAGTGAGCAAGTAAGCAAGCAAGCCACCAAGGAAAGCAGCTAGAGGCCTGACCACATATACTAATAGGAAAGAAACGGGTATAAGGAAAGTTATTACGACACCCAATAAAGCACCTGAGGAAATACCAAGTAGGTAAGGATCTCCTAATGGATTCTTTGATACTGATTGGATTAAGTAACCAGATATAGCTAAGGCCACTCCAGCAATTAGTGCTGAAAACATTCTTTCTATCCTGTATCCCTCAATGCTTATGCTTGAGGAAAGTATCTGGTTTAACCCCTCTGAAAGAACCCTTAATGGATTCATTACTGCAGAACCGACAGCAAGATGTAACATTGAAGCAACAATTAATAGGGAAGCGAACAAAAACGTTACTGCAAAAAATCTTCTTCTCCTTCGTTCAATATATGTCTGTACTGGAGACATTTGCTTCAACCTAAGCTCGCTGGTATTCCCCAAGACTCCAGCACAGACTCGTTAATTACTTCAGGAACTATTACGCCAAAGGCCTTAGGATAAAGTATGTGAGCTAACGCATCTATAGCTATAGCCACTCTAGGTCCAGGCCTATCAATAATGTCCTCTAGCTCTCCAGAAATAATGTAGGCCCTACCATATTTGAATGCCGTTATGTTACCCCAACCTGGTCTATTCTTAAGTCTCTGAAGCAATTTATTTGGTTTGCCGAACTGCCCGTAATTATAGTTTACTAGAATAACCTCAGGGTCAGCCTTCACGACAGATTCTGGGGACGCGATGAAATATGGCCTAGTTACGTTAGAGAAGATATTAATGCCTCCAGCAAGCTCTATTAAGTCATTAATGAATGAACCCGAACCAAATGTCCAGTAGTCAGGGTATATCTCATAGTATACTCTGACCTTATTCCCCCCTGTCTGATTTATGTAATTAATTACTTTCTCTCTAGCGTCAAGAATTATGGTACTCATCTCCTGAACAACTTTTGCTGCCTTATTTTGGTGGCCAGTAATCAAACCAAGAGCCAAAATATCTTCAAATATATCGGAGACGCTTCCCGTCTTAACCACGTACACGGTTAATCCCATGTCCGTGAGTTCCTTAGCATACTTCAGCTGGACACCAGTAGTCATAATAACTAGGTCAGGCTTTAACTTAAGTATAGCTTCAACGTTAATTGTTGAGAAACCCCCAACAATCTTCAAAGACCCATTCTGCTTTAACTGCTGAACTACAGGGGGATAATTAGAAAATTGATCAACCCCTACAACCTGCTTTTCAGCACCAATAAGGAACAATATTTCGGTAATGGCCGGCGCTGTGGAAATTATTCTTTCAGGCCTATGGGATATAGTTACTGATCTCCCTAAAGCATCAGTTATGGAGAGTGGATATCTGGATGCCTCAATGAGGGATGTTAATGAATCGATTGATTCGTTAATATCTTTCTTCAGGTAGCTGATATTGCCTTTAAGAATAGCTAATTCACCTCTTAAGTTATTAAGTACTGCCTCTAGATCCTGAACCTTCTTATTCAAAGTAGAAACCTTGCTAGAGAACTTATTAAGGCCCTCACTTACATTTTTGACGCCTTCACGAATTCTGGAGACATTAGACGATAAACTGCCTAAAGTAGCAGACTGCATATAAATCAATCTGCGTAGCTCAACATTTTGAGCGTAAAGCATATAGAGTGCTACTCCACCAACAATTAAAGCTATCAATGCTATACCTATAGCTGCCATTATTTCAGCCTTCATTATTGGATACCCTATCCAATATCTGAACCATGCAGATAAAAACTTTCTTCTTCTAATTTAAATTAATAATAATTGGCGTTATTCTGGGTAAACCTTAAGCACTTCCCCATCACTATTTACGTAAATACCTACATACTTCCCTAAACCACTTGTCAGTATCTTTGGCCTGAGCACAGCTTCTATCTGAAAAAGACCTGCCTTATCATTCATGTAGACATCAATTCTTGCTGGTTCCTTATCACCTTCCCTTATCTCAACTTTCTTTATGCTTAGCGCTGATACGGCATGCATATCTAACTTTCCTAGTTTGTAAGGTATTCTAGCACGACCTTCCGCCATATCAGTCCCATCCGCTATTGTCACAACCCCAGCCTCCATAGTTAGTGCCTGAGTTTTCATTTCTGTAGCGTAAATTGCGTGCATTATTTCCTGCCTTAATAAATACATCCTTGAGCCTGCGTCAGGAAGCAATTCAGGCAGTAATCTATTTAGCACGTCCTTCGCTAAAATAGCTCCAAGCATTTCGTGATTGTCTCTATGTATTGAGTTACCTATGTCATGCAAGTAGGAAGCTAAGAGAACCACCAATCTTGCTTCATCCAGATCCTTTGCGGTCCCGTACTTAACTGTCGTCGGCTTCAAACCCGCCTTCAGCAATATCTCGAATAGCTCAAGAGCTGATCCACAAACTATTCTTGCGTGGACTATTCCATGATCATTATACCTTAATCTACCAACAGCGTTTATATTAGCCATCTTAATCAGTTCCTGAACCTCAGCATCTGACTCAAGGAGTTTATAGGCAGAACTAAGTAAAGCTGACATATTTAAATGCTTATGTATTAAGGTAGGGGACACTAGCACCATCTTCTAAACCCATAAAGTAATGCTACATTCCTTAAAACAATTGTCAGGCGAGGATAATTTAATCACTTAACTCATTACGGCTCTTCCTCATCATCCGACTACAAGAACAAATCCTAAATAATATTAATTACCGTAAGCAACCCCTATTATTTACGGCAACTGCAAAATGCTTAATTAAAGTGATGAAGAAAACCGCCTGAAATAATATGATGATCCTAGACCAGACTGAAGAAAACATCAATTAAATAATGTTTTAATTCAGGGAGCTAACATAAATATTGGGTGCTTCCCATTTCCATTGATCCTTACGAAGTGCTTGACTGGATTAAAAAAAGCAATGAATCATTTATCAATGCAAGAAAGGTTGCCAAGAAATTCAAAATCAGCACTAAGGCTGCTGGGCAGGTATTGAGAAAGCTGAAAGATATGGGTTACTTAAAAATCCATAGCCATAGGAAAGGGAGGTTTAACATATATAGAGTCAAGCTTAAGATGTCGAAGTTCAGGAGGAAGAAAAAGAAGTGATAAATCACCCCATAGAGGGTGACGAGCTACTCCTTAAGGATGGATCCTTATGGATCGTTAAAGGATGCCTGCATTTAGATAATGGTTATGTAGCAGTGCCCAGAGTAGTTAATGGTCAGAAACTAAAGACTTTCAAAAAACAGTTCACCTACATTAGGCGTTATTACTTGCATTACCTCAAAAACATTCCTCAAATAGGTTACCCAACACCCCTAGTGTCTTCAAAGGACGTTGTAAAATACCTTAATATCGCAGAAAAGCTTACTGATGAGAAAAACCACCTTAAATTATTAGCTAATCAACTCATAAGAATAATACAAAATAACTGTGTGACTGAATGCGGAATAACAGGCAGTTTATTAGGTAATTACTTAAGCGAAAGCTCAGACATAGATTTAGTATGCGCTGATGGTGTTAACTTTCCTGAATGCCTAAAGAGGCTCAGGGATAAAGAAGTATTACTTCCCATAATGGATAAGGAATTTGTTAGAGAATATCATGAAGTTAAGGAGATAATTGATGAGGAACTCCACCAGGAATTGGTTAAGTTGAAGCTAACTCAAGGCTTTTTTGAAGGTGTAAATTACACTCTAAAGGTAATTAATTGTGATAGAGAAAGACCTTTCCTAGGTCCTTACTACCATGTTAGGAAAGCAAATATTATGCTGAGGTTGCTGTCATCAGATTACAGAACTCCCTCAATTTATGAAGCACAACTGGTAAGGCCTCATACACTCGCTAAGAAAGCTTACATGATTACGTACAGGGTCAGATTCACTGAATTACCTAAAGGAAGTTTAATCAAAGGTGAAGGACTAATTCTCTATAAAGACATGAATACCGTAATAATTACATTCGATAGATTCCCTTCAAGAATTGAGTTCTTGGCTCTTCCTTAAAACTCTCAATGAAGCCTTCCTAAAATCATCACTTAATCTTATAGAGTGCAATATCTGAAGCTCCAGTATATTCACTTACTGAACTCTGTAGAATTGCCTTAACTGCAACTTCACCTTCAGTAAATCCCTCAAAGCCTGCCGGTAAGGATGCCTTAATTATTAGAGTGTCATCAACTATAGAGTAACTACCAAGAGCACTATAGGGTTCAACACCAAGAATCCTTAAAGAAGCTGCTTCACTCACTGAAGAAACTAAATTATCGTAAGATAGCCTAAGAAAAGCTTTATGTGTATTAATCATTACCGGCATTGTTAAGCTGTAAGAAAACATGTACATTGCTGTCTTTCCGTAGCCCGCAACCCTTACATCCAGTGGTTTCCCACCTAATTTAATTAATAGAACTATAGTTGAGTTACTTAAAATTGTTACCTTCGCCTGAATAATATCAACGCTCTTCACACTAACGTTAGGAAACCCGCCGTAGTTATATATGCTTACATCGTTGGCTTTATCATCAATAATTATGGAGTTAATGACCCGTACTTTGCTGGGAGAGAGGTACAGAGATAAAGCTAATGATAATGGAACTACAGTAACCAATACAGCAATAATTAACCAAAAACAGCATTTCCTCAAGATCTAACCTCCCTATACTCCACACGAAAAACGTAATTAAGCGTATTGACGTATTTACTAGTGCGGATTTATATTTAGTGAAGAAATCATCTAACAGTTCTTTTGATGCGGTGAGTGAATTGAATGCTAAAAGAAGGAGAGTGAAGGCATATGTGGATGCTCTTAGCGAATTCCTTTTATCTAATGACAAGGGTAGAGAGAGAGCTGCTGAACTGATTAAGAAGCACCTCATTAATTCAGGTGTTGAACCCTTTAGGGGGGCCTCAAAGCCTGATGATATATATGATAAGGAATTAATTAGTCTCTACATAATAGGCACGCTAGGTTTAGGAATAAGTGAGGACTTTAAGGAAGTATTTAGTAAGGTGTTTAGTAAAGAAGCTAAATATGAGGAAGTAATTAAGGCGTTAGCTTCAGACCAACCAATAGATCAAGTAAGGGAAACGATTAAGGCTTTGTTCAATAATTTGTCGGAGAACGATATAGCTAGGATACTAAGGTTTGCTGTCACCCTATATTACCTTGATTTCAAGCCCTACGAATTTGTCACTAAAGTCATTAAGAGGCTAAGCGAGGCCTTACCAGAGCATTCAGATACCATAAGGAGGTTCACTAAGTTCTTCGTTGCGGTTAAGCTCGCTGAAGAAATATCTAATGGCTCTGTAAGGACAAAGGTCGAGAAAGAAATAAGGAAGCAAGTCATATCTTTAGAAACAGGCATACCTAAAACAACCCCCTCAGATGACTATGCAGCTAAAATAGCTCAAGTAGTTTATGAGGTTTCACCCACAATACTGAAAAATATATTTAGCAAGAAAGAAAGTGATGAAGAAGAAAGTTAAGCTTTAAATCCCAGATATTCCTAGGTATTGGTGTTGAAGGTGTTGAAGGCCACAAGGGAAGCAATATATAATGTTAGAAGGGGCAGAGAGCAATTAGTTGTGGAGCTCTTAAGAACTCCAGAAGGGAAAACCTTTGTTTCCATACACAAGACACTGAGAGGTGCTTATAAGACTGGAGAGGGAGAGAAGAAAGAATGGGATCTTTTTGAGAGGGAAGGATTTAAGGAAGTTAAGGAATCCGAGGTTGAGTACGAGACATTACCTCCTGAGGTAAGGAAAGCAATTTCTTCCGCATTTAGGTACTGAAGGTATGGAGCTTAAAGAAAATTAATCCTCATACATACTCTTTTCACAGGTAGGGAGCGATGAATCCAATATCAAAATTAAGGGCTTCAATGCTTCTTACTTTAGCTACCGTTATCTCCATATCTACATTACTTTTGATGGCCGTACTCATTTTCGTACTTCCGTCAAGTAATCTAGATTTTCTCCTAACCGCCTCCTTAGGCATCGTTTTTGTGTTCCACATATTCCAATGGCTTCTAGGACCCAAAATCATTGATTTAGCATATAATGTTAAGCCTCTACCGACAAAATATGGCTGGATAAAGGAAATAGTTGATGGAATATCTGCTAAGGCCGGCATCCCTAAGCCTCCTGAGCCTGTGCTGGCTGACATACCAGTACCTAATGCTTTTGCTTATGGCAACTTCATTTCTGGGTATAAGGTAGCTGTCACTAAGGGCCTAATAAGTAAATTCCCTAAGGAGGAAGTGGAGGCGGTGATTGGCCATGAATTAGGCCACGTGAAGCACAGGGATGTGGAGTTAATGATGATTGTGAGCATTATACCTGCGTTGATTTTATGGATAGGGCGCTCCTTAATGCTTGCTGGATGGTTTGGTGGCGGTGAAGACGAGAGCGAGGCGTCCCTACTTCCATTAATAGGTGTTTCTTTGATAGTTATTTCTTTCCTATTCAATTTTATGATTTTATACATCAGCAGGCTTCGGGAATACTATGCTGACTCTCATTCAGCCCTAGTAGTTCCTGATGGCGCAAGGAAACTCCAGAGAGCCTTAGCTCGGATACTAGTAGTTTCTGGAGAGTTCAAGAGATACGCCCCTCAAGCATTAGCAGGTTCAAGCAAATTCAAAACACTAATGATTTCCGATCCTGAAACTGGTGTGGACCTTCATGGCTTCACGAGCATTGAAGAAGTTGTTGAGTGGATTAAGTCAAGACCTAAGTTAATGCCTACAGACTTTTTCTCCACTCACCCAGACCCAGCAAAGAGATTAAGGTTTCTGGACAAGTTAGCTCGGAACACACAATAAACTTAAAAAAGTTCTTTTAGTGGCACATTAATTTTGGCTGGAATGTAAGGAAGGACGTGCCTTGTGGTCTTAGGCGGAAGAACCTTACCAC
>JALWQN010000149.1:0-5588 GCA_027083115.1 Desulfurococcales archaeon | reverse complement strand
CCTTACCACCCTTAACGATCTTCATAATTTCTTCTTTAGTTAATGCCCTCCTCAAAAACAGTAAGTCAATCTCACCACTTCCTAAACCCTTAAGGGCGTCCTCAAGCAAGCCATACCAAACTAAATCAATAATGCCCTCAACATTAAGCCTATCTATTAGCTTAAGAACTGCCTTCTGGCCATCAATAAACCCATAGATCTCATAGCAACGTCCGTCTTTGGTTAATAAAATAAAGGCTTTATTATTCAATACAGCATCATTTATTTCTCCTGGCTTGAGTGAGCAACCAGATAAGTCAATACTTAATCTCTCAATCTCTCTTAAAGCCTTAACGTAATCTTTACTGAGTCCGGGATACCATGTAAAAACTTTAACTGACTTATTGAAGTAATTGATGATAATTGAAGGAACTTTCTTGGCTCCCAGCTCCTTAAGTGCAGCCCATCTGTGATGGCCGTCAACAATTAAGTATTTGCTTGATTCAGGGATGGGGGCAATAATTATGGGCATATCAACAACCTTGGTCTCCTCAATTAAGTTCTTCATAGAAAGAAGCCTTTCTGTAACGATCTCCTCATGAGGGAGGAGGTTATCTATGCTTATGTATTTTGGGGTTATTTCCCTGACCGGCAAGTCATACTTAGGTATCTTGATTTGAATTGACAATAAAGACCTACCCCTAAGAGGAGTTACCTACTGAAAAAATCTATGATTTTGTGAGCGACTTCAACCCCAGCCCTCGCTTGTGCTTCATTAGTTGATGCTCCTATATGCGGGGTCAGCACAACATTATCGAACCTAGTTAAGGGGTGGCCCTTAGGAAGAGGTTCTTCCTCATAAACGTCTAATCCAGCACCTAAGATCCATCCTTCCTTTAATGCCTTAATTAGGGCTTCAGTATCGACCACACCACCCCTGGACGTATTTATTAGTATTGCAGTTCTCTTCATTCTCTTCAATCTATCTTCATTAATTAGGTGGTAGGTCTCCTTAACTAAGGGTACATGCAGAGTTATAACATCAGCCTCAGATATTAGGTCATCAAGTTGCCGGTATTCGGCCCCAAGAATCCTGACTTCCTCTTCAGGGGGCCTATAGACATCATAGTAAATGATCTTCATACCTAAACCAAACCTTGCTATTCTAGCTACTTCCCTACCGATCCTCCCGAAACCAATTACTCCTAAGGCCTTTCCTCTTAGTTCGTAACCTACACATTCTTTCTTTACCCACTCACCATCCCTCATCTTTCGGTCTGCGTAGGCTATCTTTCTCATTAAAGCCAACATTAATCCAATTGCTAATTCAGCAACGCTTCGTGAGGGAGCCGCAGGAGCATTTACTACAGTTATTCCTGCCTTCCTAGCTTCATCAACATCTATGTTATCTAGGCCTACGCCAGCCCTCGCAATAATTCTGAGTTTTTTCGCCTCATCAATCACTTCTTTAGGAACCTTTGGTTTGCTCCTAACTATTAAGGCATCTATATCCTTCGCCAAGTCCCTTAATTCATTCACTGAAGGGTATTCCTTATATATTACTTCGTACCCGGCTTCCTTAAGTAGCTTTAAGGCTTCTTGATGTATTGGGGCAGCCACTAATACCTTAACCATTTTCCCTACCCCTTAATTCACTGATTACATAAGAAAGAATTGTGAGCATCTCATTAATGTACTCTTTAGGCATGTACCCCATATGACCTATTCTGAATGACGAATGCTTTAGTTCACCATACCCTTTAGCCAATTCATACCCGCGCTCACGCATCATCTCGTAAACCTTAACCCCATCAATACCTTCAGGAGACCTCACGCAAGTTATTGTTGGAGATTCGTAACCAGGTTTAGCAAGAATTGTTAGGCCTAGCCTCCTGACCCCGTCCCTGACCTTACTCGCCCTATCTGCATACATCCTGAGCCAAGCACTCTTTCCTCCCATCTTATCAACAACTCTTAACATCACATTCAAACCAATTATCTGAGGTATTGGAGGTGTTGAGGGGGTTGACCATTGCTCCTGCTGATATTTGAGGTATTTCAGAATATCGAAATACCATCCTCTCTCAGGTATTTCTTCAGCCTTCTTGAGGGCTTCCTGACTAAAGACACCCACAGCTAATCCGGGAGGTATTCCGAAAGCCTTTTGGCTGCTGCTGAATACTACGTCCAGTCCCCACTCATCAAACTTTATGTCGGCAGCCCCCATAGCTGATACAGCATCCACAAAAACCAGTTTCCCGTGTTCCTTAACGACTTCAGCTAGCTCCCTTAACGGATTAAGTACCCCAGTACTGGTTTCATTATAGGTTATTGTAACAGCCTCCACCTCCGGATGCCTCCTTAATGCTTCATCAAGCTCATTAGGAAGCACTGGCTCACCAAGCTTCTTCCCTAGCAATATTGCCTTCCGTCCGTTACTTAATACAACGTCCTTATACCTCTTCCCAAAAGCACCTATCACCGTAACCAACACGCTACCCTTAGGGGAAACGAAGTTCCTTATCGATGCCTCCATAACTCCAGTACCACTTGAAGGAAATAATAGAACTACAGAATCATTAACTTCCAGAAAATCTGAGAGCCTAAGAACAGTATCTTTATGTAGGTCTCTATACTCTCTAGATCTATGGCTAAACATCTGAAAGCCCATTGCCTTTAGAACTTCAGGGAAGCAAGCGACTGGACCAGCCGTAAAAAGCTTGAGGGGCTTGGGCCAAACAACGTTCATAATTTCTTGAATTATATCTTCATACTTTAATTCCATCAATTACCGCCGTGAGTTAATTTACTCATTGATATTTATTGCTTACTTAACGAGGGCTAGTTAAGAATGTCATTACACATATTATGAAGAGGCATTCACTTTCACATTACTCTCCCTCTATGGAAAAGCTTACCAGATTAGCTTAAGTATACCTTAATTCCCTAGATGCAAGGGGTGTTAAAGATAAGGATTGTGACATTTAAGCTACCTGATTCTTTGCTTGAAGAGCTAGATATGTACGCATTAAAGCATGGGATCAGTCGTTCGGACGCTATAAGATTAGCTATTAAAAACCTTATTTCACAGCGTTATACTAGACCGAGATACAGAGTTAAGAGAATAGTGCTAACCTAACGTCAGTCGGGGATTCTTTCTTCACTATCATCAGAAGCGACGGCTGTCCTCATCCATAAAAATATGGGTTTATTCAGATAAAACCATTGCTAACATTGCTTAGTGAAGTAATTAGTTTGGAACCTTATTACCTATGTATCAAGACAGATTATTTCCTCAATTAATGTCTTAGAAGCCGAATATTTGGTGGGGCCGCGGGGATTTGAACCCCGGACCACGGGGGTTCTTGCCAGCCGTTTGAGGACCCAAGCCCCGCATTCTCCCAAGCTAAACTACGGCCCCTTCCTTAAATTGCCATCACTACTTAATTTCTGGTGCTAAATATTTTTCTCCTTATTACCTAGAGTTATTTCCTTAATGACATCTGGATTAAGCAATTTCTCCATTATTTTTTTGCTGGCAGTAACAGTATCGATCTCACCCTTCTTAACTTCATTCATAAGTTCCCGTAATTCTTTATCCGAACTAAGCAATTTCTGGAGGATTTCTTCATACATGCTTTCTGAGAGAAGGTTAATTTCTAACTCTCTCCTTGAGGCCCTTTTGCTTGCTCTGTATTCCTCCCTGACCCTAAGAAAATTTTCCCTTTCCTCCAATGCCTTAATTAGTTCCCCTATTCCCGAAACGCTTAAGCCAATAGTTTTAACTATTTTTGGCTTCCATCCATTAATTTCCTTATCACCTACGGCGAACTCTATCTGGGAGAAGGTCATATCAGCACCAACAATGTCCGCCTTATTCACTACATAAATATCTCCTATCTCCATAAGGCCAGCCTTAAGCGCTTGGATATCATCGCCCATTCCAGGCATAAAAACTACTACAACGGTATCGACAGCCTCCATAACCTCAACATTGAATTGACCTGCACCAGGGGTTTCCATAATTATGTAGTCAAAGCCAACGCCCTCAAGAACTTCAATAGCCATTAAAGCTTTCCAAGGTATAGCTTCCTCTCCTGTTGTACACATAGATCTAATAAATACCTTATCACCCACGCCTTTCATCCTAACTCTATCGCCCAATAATGCCCCACCGCTAAAAGGAGATGATGGGTCAATAGCAATTACACCCACTGAAAAGTTTTGAGTGGTCAAATACTTAGTTAAGGAAGCAATTATTGATGACTTACCCACACCACCTGCGCCAGTAATCCCTATTACATGAGAGGATGGATTTCTAGCCCATAATTCCCTAAGCAGCTTAGATACATCGAAAGGACTTCTTTCAACAGCACTTAATAACCTGGCAATAGCTTTTTTATCCTTGCACCAAACATCATGAAGTAGGGTATCCCACACCATTTCTAAGTCCTAGGAATAAAGAATGGTTAAGGAATTATTTAATCAATTACGTGTTATATGGTAATGAATTACCGGCTTTGGCTAGCTCAGTATAAAAGCATTTACTTCAATATATGAGAACAAGATTTGGATTACTTAATTGATCACTTTCTTTACTGTTCCTGCTCCATGATTTGGCCTCATGAGTTAGTCCCTCTAATTCTTTCTGATAACTCATTAGGAACTCATCCAAGGCGAGCCTAATAAAATCACTCTTCGAACTATATCCCCTCTCTCTAACAATTTTTTCGATCTCGTTATTTAAATCATTGGATATCCTCAAAGTTATTGTTTTTGTTTGCTTCATATCAATTTCAATAACTTTCATAAGAGTCGCCTATTGATATTCTCAGCGCACAGTAATAAGTATTGATTAATTACTACGTACCTTGAAATTAGCGAATACCTCAAGAATTAAGTAATACCTTAGTGCCTTATTTAAATAATACATTGATGCGTATTATTACATTATATTTAATCAAGAAATTAATAATCATTAATGGAACTTAGTGCCCGAACCTATCTTGATCTTGGGTATGCAACCGAAAGACGGTAATTTGATCTCTTCTTTATCAGAAAGTATTAATCTTAATCCAACAGGCTTGCCCTTAACTTCGCTCGCTGCAATCACGTCCTTAACAACTCCCTTAACTACGTCTTTATCTTCATCAATAACCACCATGTCAACACCTGCTACGCAGTAAGAAGTCAAGAAAGTCAAGTGCTCAAGCCTAAGAATTCCTTGCCTCACTAAGTCCTTAATGAAGTTGTCTTCACCTACAGGCAACATAACCTCATTAAAACCTACTGCTGAGGCACCAGAAGCTCTTACAGCTACTGAAATAAAATCGTTAAGTCTCCTTATACCGTAAGCTGAACCTGGATTAGGGAATTCAGTACCTGAGACACTCTTAATTATAGGTATGATGCTTTCATCCATCCAAGGTGATAATGAAGCATCAATTCCCAAATAGCTTAGACCTTCGCTCTCCACTATAGTCCTAATTCTTGATTCGTAAGTTATCAAAAGATCCTTAATTAATTCGACGTATTTTTCCGCTGAATTATTTGCTAGGATATCAGCATATCTGAGGGCTACCGAAACGCCTTCCCTAACAGGAAAAGAT
>JALWQN010000148.1 GCA_027083115.1 Desulfurococcales archaeon | reverse complement strand
GTATGTTCTAAAGAGAAGCCAGATCAAAGTAACCTAGACATATTCAGGGTATGTCTCCAGCAACATGCCCTCAATACTTATCGGTTTTAACGTACTAACTAGCTTTGTAGCTTCCTGAAGTCTTGGTGCGGAGTTACTGTATATCTCCATGAGTACCTGTCCTTCCTTAACTTTATGACCTCTCTTCACATGTAGCAATATACCAGCACCCTTATCTACAGGGGCTCCTGCTGCTCGAGCAATGATTGTGAGGGGCTTATTATATACTCCAGTAACGTATCCATCCATAGGTGCCTTAATTTCAACCCTATGTTTACCTACCTCAATATCTTCCGGCTTCACTTCAGGATTTCCGCCCATAGCATTAACCATTTCCTTAAATACCTCAAGTGACTTGCCGGACCTAAGGATTTCTTTAGCTACCTTCTTGCCTGCTCCTTTAGGTGCTTGCCCTGCCATCTCAAGTATTAACCCAGCTATAGCTGTAGCTTTCTCTCTAACTGAAGTCGGTCCCTTACCCATTAGGGATTCAAGAGCCTCCCTAGCCTCTAGAGCAGGACCTATGGCATAACCTATTGGTTGACCGCCGTAAGTTATGCCTACCCGTATGCTTAGCCCTAAGCCATTCCCTACCTGTGTGAATAATGAAGCTAGATTCCTTGCTTCTTTCAGGGATTCAACCTTTGCTTCCCTACCTGTAGGTATGTCTATTAGTAAGTTCTGTACGCTCATGCTTAATTTCTTTGAAAGTATTGAAGCAACCATTTGGGATACGGGATCAACGCGCAATTGATACTCAACCTTAATTAAAATATCGTCTGCAGGTGCGAGACCTAATGTTCCTCCCCAAATAATGAAGCCATTAACTTTCTTAGCCAATTCTGTAACTTCATCAGCAGTGAACTCAACGGGGGCAAAGACCTCCATGGTGTCAGCTGTGCCTGCCGGTGAGGTTATTGCTCTTGATGATGTTTTAGGTATAAATATTCCTGCCGAGGCTATTGTTGGGACGGCAACTATGGATACTTTTGAGTTACCTGGAACACCACCTATTGAGTGAATGTCGTATACGGGTTTATCGAACTTAAGGACATTTCCTGTGCCCACCATAGCTTTAGTTAAGTAAATTATTTCATTAATGTCCATACCGACGCTTAGTTGAGCTGATACAAAGGCAGCAATCTCGACATCAGTTAGAACTCCGCTCACAACATCCTTAATTATTTCGAATATCTCTTTCTCACCTAATTTCACTTTATCAAGTTTCTTCCTGATGTAAGTTACTGAGGCAGGAACTATATGGGGCTTTAGATCCACTTCCTTAGGCTCACCTAATTCCTTAAATAGTTTCTTGGATAATCTCAGTACTTTCCCTTGCGATCCATTAACAGCTATTAGTACGGTTGTTTCGCGAGAATTCACGTAAAGCCTAGCTTTACCTCCAGGAATTAAGTCAAGTTCCTCAGCAACTTTCTGGGGTATGAAGACTACCCTTAAATCACCTAGCTCAGCATCCAATAAATCAACCCTTAACTTCATCCCATACACCTGGAGGGTTTAATTAATTGAATCTGAAAAAATAAACTTTCCCCATATTAAGTAATTTTTAATTAAACTATGTCCAATTTCAATTTAAAGAAAATATCCTAGAAAACTGTAAGTGTTATATGGCTGAAAGCCTTTCATAGCATAATTAACGTTAAATCGTGCCTATAGAGTCTTCTTAAACAACTCTGAAAAATTAGCTAATGATCTTCATACTAAATATACCTAGCATTCAATGCGTTAATTCCTTAGAGATCTCTTTTAAACAAAAACGGTTGCTTAATCCCTACTTCACGAAATACATAATTCCTCAGTAAAACATTAAGTAAAGATAAATGGATACAGCTATTAATACTACACCTGAAGCTAGGAGAAGAGGTCTCTCGTACTTTATGAGAGCTCCTTCAATACCCCTCAACCGCAAGAAACCTGCAATTCCTCCTAATATAAGGACTAAGGGCAGAATAAATATGGAGTCATAAACAATTAGCAAGAACAGCCTCTCAGCCGGTGAAATTAAAGAAATCATTGCTGCAAAAGCTAAATAGGGTCCTCCACTGCATGGCAGCAATGTATATGAAGCTAAAAAACCCATAATTAAAGAGCCAATCACTCCTCCCTTCTTACCAAGCTTGCTAAATATTCCTGACCCTTTACAGCCTGGCTCACCAATTCTGCAAGGTTCTCGAACCTTATTTTGTCTAAGGAGAGAGTAGATAATAATGAAGACTCCATATATTCCTGCAAAAAACACCATAACTGACTTCGGAAGTAATGAAGCACCGTAAGAAAGAATCAAACCAAGTGATAAATAACCTAAATATACAGCCATTATAAATGATGCGCCTGAAGCCAAAATAGCTTTCTTTCCTGCAGCAACTGAGGCCGCCAGTAAAATAGCTACATATAAAGTAAATGTGCAGGGGTTAATTGAGTCAGCAAGAGCTAAAGGAACTAAGGCCGCAATTACTTTATTGAATCCTTTAGAAGTACGGCTTGCATTCTCAGCTGGCGGAAATGAAGTAGTTATGGTGTTGTTTGTTGAGAGTGTTTTCGTTATTGTCGATCGGTTCAGTTCCTGAAGTAATTTTGTAGAATAAGGTTTAGGAATCAGTTCCTCAATAAATGCAACTAATTCTTTCTTAGTGAAGTTAACGCTGGTTTTTGCCTCCTCACCCAAGT
>JALWQN010000147.1 GCA_027083115.1 Desulfurococcales archaeon | reverse complement strand
ATTAGCTTTCTTAACACCTGAAGCTACAGCAAGCGATAAGTGCCCTTTAACGTACTCATTGAGTAAAGCCTCTAGCCCCGTTAACTCAACTCCCTTAATCAATAAGGAGTAAATGTCTTTAGCCCTGATAACTAGGGGGATTGATAGAGTCTTAAGCTTACTAAGTGCTTTCCTGCCTAACTTGCTTAAGGCTTTGCCAGAAATCTCTACGGCTACGGCATTCCTCTTTATTGCGTTAGTTACCTTAATTTCCACCTGAGAACTTACTTTAAGCATAACTAACTTATTCCTTCCACCGATGGGTCTCCCGCTAGACCTAAAGTAAGCTTTAGGGAAGATACTTAAGGAGTTAAGCCTGAAATATTTGTCGATACCTTCTTGAGCAATACCTACATATCTTAACTTACTCAGTAAATCCAGGAAGACCCTATCATTATTAAGGGGAACCCCGAAAGAGAGATCTATGAATTCATACCTCAACTGCCTTCACTCCTAATAAAGCATTAAACCAGCGAAAGAAGTTAATGTATTGGCTTCACTTTCTCTGCTTATTTCTGTTGCTGAATTCATTGGCTTCATCGCACTCACTGATTAAGTCATTGATGAACTCCCTTAAATCCTCAACCCGCCTCACTCCAGTTACTGTGGCAGAAACCTTAATGACGTCATCACTATCTAGAAGAGTCAACTTCCCGAGATAGGCATCCTGCTTACTTAGCCTAAGGTATATGTGTGATGGCCTTGAACCAACCCTATTATCGATTGTTGCCTTCAGTATCTGTCTATCTATTAAGGGAAGGGAACAAATTATGTGGATGAGTGCATTTAGAGCTTCCTTACCGGCAAATTCCGCAGTAAGTATTCCTATTATGTTACCGTAATGTCCTTGAGCAATTACTTCGTTTATCTTGGCTCTACTCCTTAAGGAGTTAGGTAAAGCATTAAGGAGGGCCCAACGAACTTTAGATGGGTCTTCTGTTGAGTGATAGAAAGTATTTATGGATAATCGAGTTACCTTATACACTGCCTTACTAGTTTTCTTAGTCTTCACTTCTCCATACCTAACTCTTTCGCGAGTTTCTTGGGCACTATTACGCGGGCACCTCTGGAGGCTTCATGCCTTCTTTTAAGCCTTCTCTCCCTCTCCTTCTTCTTCCACTTCCAGTTATGTGTGCCTCTTAACCCTCTGCCCTTAATCAAGCCCCTTACTCTTCTGCCAGCCAATGTCTTACCTCTGAAGACTCTTCCTCTTTGCGAGGGTTCAGAAACCCAGTTAATATCTGAGTCAGACAATATTGCTGGGTGACTTCTATCAACAAGTACGACCTCATAGTACTTGTATATCCCGTCATCACCGACGTAATAGGAACCGAGCACTTCTGCGTTAGGAAACCTTCTTGAAGCCCTCTCTTCAGCAATGAGCTGAATTGATTTAGCAGGTGAATACCCGTAAACGCCCATTCTCTTAGGCCTTCTTCCCTTATTCGGCCTTTGCTTTCTCATACCTCCCTTACGGACCCTAACTCTAACGACCACGAAACCCTGCTTTGCTTCGTAACCTAATGACCTGGCTCTATCCAACCGTGTCGGGTGCTCAACCCTAACGACTGATGGACCTCTCCTCCACTTAATGAATCTCGCCCTCATCAACTCCAGCATTTCGCCGTCGTAGGGCCTTTTCCAAAGCTCTGCAATATAGTGATACATCGACTTAGCCATCACTTACCACCTTCTCTATTCTCCAAGTCTCTTGGTTTAAGGGGTTAAAAGCTATTCCTTCAGGAACGTATAGGGAGTTACGGGAAAACTATAATATGGTTTTGTCGTGCTCTTTAATTGCAGGGATACAGATGCCTCCAACACCACCGCTTATTGGCGTGATAGGAAAAACAAACGTAGGTAAGTCAACATTCTTTGAAGCAGCTACAATGGTTCCAGTGAAGGTAGAGAACAGACCCTTCGTAACTATAGAGCCCAATATCGGTGTCGGTTACGTAAGGAAAAAATGCGTTCATGTTGAGCTTGGGTTGCCTGCGTGCAACCCTAAGAACTCCCTCTGCATCAATGGTGAGAGATTCATACCAGTTAAGTTCCTTGACGTTGCTGGCTTAGTGAGGGGAGCCCATAAGGGCAGAGGTCTAGGAAACAAGTTTATGGATGACTTAAGGCAGGCTGACATACTACTGCATGTTGTGGATATGTCGGGCTCGACGGATGAGGAAGGTAATCCAGTACCTCCAGGTACTCATAACCCCTTAGACGACATCCGCTTTATTGAGAAGGAAGTTGATGAGTGGTTCTTCAGCGTCGTAAGGAAGGATTGGGACAGGTTTGCAAGAGGCCTAGATAACTTGGCCCTTGACGAATTGATTGATGCAATAGCTCAGAGGGTTTCAGGGCTATCAATAAGGAGGGAGCATGTCTCTCTAGCGTTAAGGAAGCTTGAGCTAGAGACAAAGAAACCGAGCGCTTGGGGGGAAGACAAGTTAAAGGAGTTCGTTAAGTTACTGAGGAATATGTCTAAGCCCATTGTGGTTATTGCTAACAAGATGGACATACCTGAGGCAGAGGATTTCTTTAAGCAGGCCCTTAAGGAATTCCCTAATAAACCGATAATTCCTGTGAGCTCGGTTTTCGAGCTTGCTTTACGGAAGGCCGGAAAAGCAGGATTAATTAAGTACTTGCCCGGCGACATAGATTTCCAGGTGATTGATGAATCCAAACTCAACGCTAAACAA
>JALWQN010000146.1 GCA_027083115.1 Desulfurococcales archaeon | reverse complement strand
CTTGTAAGGACCTATGTAGGTCTGGAATAGAAGATTGAATAACCTTACCTCACTAAGCTCCCCCCCACATGTTGGGCACTTAATCCCCTCCTCCCTAATCATTCTTGTGAGCTCGTTAGGAGATAAACCCTCAACATTCTTTCCAGTGGCTTCCTCAATAAGTTTGTCAGCCCTAAAAACCCTACCGCACCTGGTGCACTCAACTATTGGGTCCGTGAAAGCTTCAAGATGTCCTGAAGCCCTAAAAACTGCTTCAGGCGTTATCATAGGTGTCTCAATTAGAACCACATTCTCAGCGTGTTGAGTAACGAAGTGTTGGATCCATAACCTCCTTATGTTTTCCTTAAGCATGGCACCTACTGGACCTAAGTCATAGAACCCAGAAACACCACCATATATCTCGAAGGAAGGCCAGAACAAGCCTCTTCTCTTAGCTAACTCCATCAGTATGCTGTACTTGTCTACTTCTTCATCATTCCCCACGGCTCTAACTCACCTTAGAGGTTCTTACAAGGCTAAATATAATGTTTTGTGGATTAAATACGTAAGCAACGGATTTGTTACATTATATTAATGTCGCCTCGATACTTACTGGGAGGATGATTGAAGGAGCTATATCTGATTCCAACACCTTACGTGTTTATGGGTGTTCAAGGAAACCCAGATAAATCCCCTTTCAGCCTGTATGGTGTGCCTTTTGACTCAACAAATAGCTTCAGAGGGGGGTCAAGGTTTGCGCCCCTCCATATTAGAGTAGCTTCTCAGAGTCTTGAGGCCTACTCCTTTAGAGCTAGCTTTAACTTAGAGACAAACCCTCCCGTTGATGAAGGAGATATTTTCGTAGTTCATGGAAGCACAGAATTGTCATTAAGGAATATTTCTTTAGTGTCTGAAGAAAGCTTCAGGAGCAGAAAACCCGTGTTTATTGGTGGGGACCATACGATAACTTACGGTGTTATTGAAGGAGCTCTTAGGGCCGGCATTAGGCCATGCCTCCTAATTTTTGATGCACACCTTGATTTCAGGAATGACTACTTGGGGTATAAATTCTCGCACGCGTGCGTGACCAGGAGGTTATCTGAGCGTGTTGGAGCTGATAATATTGTTGTTGCTGGTGTTAGGGCGGCAGACCAATCCGAAATTAAGGGAGCTAAACAATTAGGCCTGAAGTACATCTCGATGCTGGATATAATGAGGGGAACGAGCCGTGATTTCGTGAGGAGATTAAGGAACACACTAGAAGGCTGCAAACAAATATATCTGTCTATAGATATGGATGTTGTTGATCCTGCCTACGCTCCAGGAGTAGCTACTCCCGAACCGGAAGGATTAACAACGAGCCAACTCCTAAATACACTGTATAACATAATGGATGAGAGATTCATCGGAATGGATGTTGTTGAGGTTGATCCCACGATAGACCTATCAGATATAACATCATTTTTGGCTGCCAGAATAATTATGGAAGCAATATCATATTTGCATACAGCATTAAGTAATAAGTAAAATCAACGTGAGACTAAATTAAAAAGATTTCTAGAGAATAATCAGAACGTAAAGAAAAAGTCTTGGTATGCTAAGCCACTTTTGAGTTCTAAAAACCTATGTATTTGCTCTCTATCCTCTACTTAGTTAGTTCTTGATCCCTCCGTGAGACTTTTTGTTTATTGTCTCCTGCCATGACTTCTTGAATATATGTAGGTTCGCTAGCTTTCTTTTCCCCTAGCGAAGTAGATGCGCAGGAGAATACATTGTCGTTTCCCGTCCTAGGTCATCATAGGTCTCACTAGGATGGGTTGCGCATCGACCTCACACCCCATCATGGGTACAAGCCACTTCACGTGGAGAGTCATGGTCGCCCTGAAAGGCGAACAGTATACACCTCACATCTAGGAGGTAGTTTTAACAATATTAATAGCACCAAGACCCATGAAAACTCTTATCTCAGAACTACATCCAATCCTAATCTTACCTAATAATAAAGCCTCACTGGAGAAAGAAGCCAATCAACCTGCAAGAACCAAGCTTTCCCTTACACTCTAGAAGGTGTTTTATATTCTCTGACCAATTTATACACTTAAAAGTGAATTCCTTGTAGAGTCCATAATACAGATTTGAAATCTTATGCTTTCAGAATAATGTTTATTAATATGGAGATACTGGTTTGAAGGAATCCATAAGAGAAAACCGATTATTACTTAAATAATTACGAAGTAAAAAAGAATTAAATTTAATAAATGTATAGGGTTATAGTTCCCCCATAATATATTGTTTGAGTATTGCCTGCATAGTTTATTATTAGTACATAATAAGGATGTCCCAAAGTAGTACCGAACGATGCACTAGCGGAGCCCCAGTATACCAGTAGCCATAGCCCGTGCCTGTATTCGCATCCAGTATTGCTATCCCTAGTGTCTCGAATCCTGGGGTCCACTGAACTGATACATCTATTGCTACAGTAGAGGTAAAAGCTCCATACTCATCATAATATTCCAGGCTGCACCGTACCTGATATTGGGACATTAGCCTTTAGAACATCTGGTTCTATTACTGTTATTTTATTGAATTTAGAGCTTGAAGACTTACTTGCTTTATAGACTTGCACACTTCCAGTATTACTCACTTCCTTAGAGACATCACCTGCCCTAACCAAGAAGAATTTCATGTTAGGTTTATTCTTAGATAGAGAAGAATGCATTATCAGGGTGTATTCGTGACCATTAATCAATACTTTCACAGTGTTCCTAGTCACTTCCACTACCTTACCC
>JALWQN010000145.1 GCA_027083115.1 Desulfurococcales archaeon | reverse complement strand
CCTAATGAGCTACTTAAAAAGAGCTCATTAGGTCAGTGAAGTCAACATCAGCCATATTACCTACACTGATGAACTTACTCATACCTATTGATTCCCTAACTGTCTTGTATATTATTGCGCCACCCAAAGCCCCACTCTGGCTTATGAAAGCTATATTCCCCGGTTTGGCATCCATAACGAATGTTGCATTAAGGTTTACTGAAGTATTCATTATACCAACACAATTAGGGCCTATGATTCTCATCCCGTAATCTCTAGCTATCTTCACTAGCTCAAGCTCCTCACGTAACCCCTCAGGTCCCGTCTCCCTGAATCCGGCCGTTATTATGATTGCCGCCTTAGCTCCTGCTTCCCCACTATCTATTAGGGTCTGCCTAACGAACTTTTTAGGTACTACAATAACAACTAAGTCAGGGCTTTCAGGCAATTCCTTCACATTCCTGTAGGCCCTAATACCCTGAACATAATTCCTCTTGACGTTAACTGGATATACTCTCATAACCCCATATTTTTTAAGGTTTCTGAAGACATCATAACCTAACTTGTTTCTTTCGTCTGAAGCACCAATAACTGCTATTGATTTAGGGTAAAAGAAATAATCTAGGTTGTTAGACATCCTAATCCCTCCAAAAAGATTTAGTTAAATTATTCTTTCTTAAGAATAACGATTCCTTTAGGATATTTCACACGTAAAGCTACGGTCTCCCAAGCCCTAAACACCAAGTCACCGTCCTCAGGACCTAAGAAGTCCAGCGATAAATCAGTACCTACAGCTAAGTCAATCACTGATGAATTAGTGGATAGAAGTAAAGCAATACCTTCAGGGATATGGGGGTTCGGGGCTACTTCCTTAATAAGTGCCCTAATCCTGCTTAACTCCATAACGCCCGTTCTTTCATGAACAGACACAAGATAAGAGAAGTCCTTGGGGCTCAACAATAGCACGTAGGGTTCAGGCACACTCTCCTTAATGAGTGCACTAACCGCTTCCGCAACATTATTGACCGCATTCCCCGGCATACCCCAATCACTCATCCCCATACTTATGGCGTCCTTTAATGTTAGGAGTCCAGGAAGCGAGAGTTCTGAGTCACCCTTAAGGATTAACTTATCCTCTAACGAACCAAGCTTGAATGCTGCATATTTTGCACCTGCTATATCTATTGAACCGCCATACCGTCTCATTGTGTCTAAATATTTACGTTGGATGCTGAATTTAACGCCTAATTCTTTAAGGGGTATTAGTTTACTGCCCTCAGACTTGATGGTATCTCCAATATTAACTAACTCAGTAACTACTGCTGGTACGCCGCTACCGTAATTCACTACATTAAGGAATTTCCTTAACTTCCTTGATGAATCAAGAACTTCCTTAAAGTATCTCATAAATTCTTCCCATTCCTCCTTTTTGAAGCCTTCAGGTACCTCATCAGTTTCTTGTTTGTCAGATGGGTTAGTGTTGGTTATAGAATTGACAGGGTCAGAAGTTACTTTGATTCCGGTTAGTTCCTCAACCTCTTTGGCACCAGCACCTAATTCGGAAACCTGCTCAGGATCAACTGATTTAAGGAGAGTGAGGAATTCACCCATATGCGTCTTTTCTTCCTTAGCAATGTCTAGGAAAACTTTCTTAATTTTTTCATCATCAACAAGAAGCCCTAATTGTTCGTAGAGAGAGATAGCATCGAGCTCCGCTATGACACTAAGCCTTAAAGCTTGGGCCAGCTCCTCCTTACCAAACTTCTCCTTTCTCAAAAGATCTAAGGGGTTTTTAGATAGCAATAATTTCACCATTTACTATTTTCCCCGGTCTTAATGAATCTGTGCTTTTCACTCTATGGTTGCCCTCCTAAAAATCGCTGAAGCTATAAGTAGCAAACCAGTGGCTAGCGTCACAAGCATTATCCAGTCAAGTAAGGGGGTAAGTACTGATGTACCCGCCAAGTAATACCTCATTCCGTCGACACCGTAGGTTAAGGGATCTAGGTAAGCGAGCACCTTCATCCATAAAGGCATCGTATTTATGGGGTAGAATGCCCCTGAAAGGAAGAGAAGGGGAATCATTAGGAAGTTAATTATTAGTTGAAAGCCTTCCAGACTTCTCATCTTCAAAGCTATGATAACGCCTAATGAGCTGAAAGCGACTGAGGCCAGAAAAGCTAGAAGGAAGGACGGTAATGCTCCATAAGGCTTCAATGAGGTAGCTAAGGGATACATAAAGCCAAGTATTATTGCCCCCTGAAGTAGGGTGGTCAAGGAGTCACCAAATAATCTTCCAGCCATTGCTGCAATTCTGGATGATGGAGCCACAAGAACCTCCTTCATGAAGCCAAACTGCTTATCCCAAATGATCGATATTCCAGAAATAAAACTTGATGTGAAGACGGTCATGCCTAGAATACCTGGTGCAAGGAAGGTTAAGTAATCTACGCCCCCAAATATTTCCTTAGCTAACGGAAAGTTGAAGACGTTCGCCCAACCTAGCCCGAAGAAGCCCAACCATATTAATGGATTAACTATCGATCCAATAATTCTTGATCTAGCTCTGAAGAACTTAATTATTTGTCTGTAAGCCATTACGTAGAAGCCGTCAATCAAGTTCGTTCACCTCCTTCTTATTATTTGCCTGATTACGTCGAACCTATTTCCTTCATGATCCCTGATCTCCCTACCAGTAAGGTATAGGAATACGTCATTGAGGTTAGGTCTCTTATAATTTATTTCCTTTATGGTGAAGCCTTTAGAACTAATTATCTCGAAAATCTTAGGTAATGCTTCAG
>JALWQN010000144.1 GCA_027083115.1 Desulfurococcales archaeon | reverse complement strand
ACCTAGCGCCATCAATCCTCCTAGTGGATGTAGGTTCCACCCAAGATGCCCTTACGTCAAGGACATCTGCAGAGAGAAAGAACCAAAAACCAAGGAAATAACCCACAACCACTACGTAGCCTGCTGGCTCTATTGATTTTTCGCCTTCAGTGAAAACAAATGTAAAAATGTTGGCAGAGTGCACTTCCTGAAGAAAATTCTGTTAATCTATGCTTTTTAAATTATGTGCATAAAATATATTAGGCAGGGATATCGATGCCGATAGAAAGGAGTTTTGAGGCATTGACACCTGTACCGCCAGAGGAAGTATTCGAGGTTTTCTCAGATATACAGACCCATATACCCTTATGGTCTATTTATGAGTCGATGAGGCTCGAGTCCCCGAATGAGGCTGAAGTTACTTTAAGGATTTCAGGATCGATATATAAGTTACGCATGAAGCTAACTTCTCAAACCAGACGAGCCAGCAGAACAGTGTTCGTAGATGGTAAGGGCTCCATATACTTCCATATGAGGCTAAATATAGAGCCTAGAGGTATAGGGAGCATAGTTACTGGAAGGATTTACGTTAAAGCGGGGTTCTTCAGGGAGAGAATACTTTCTCCAGGAATTACTGAGTTTCTTGACGACCTAAAAAACAAGATAATGTTTCAGTTGCCTGCAATAGCTGAGGTTATTAGGAGAAGAAAGAAGGGGCTGAAAGCCGAGGCAGCCGCTACTACTTCTGCACCTAAGGCTACTGCACCTAAGGTCCCTCCCTCCCCCGCTAAACAACAGGCTAAGGTAAAACTCAAACAACCTAAACCCTCCCCCCGTCCTAAACCCGTGCAGAAGCCGGCTCCTAAACAGAAGGAACTCATAGCTAAGAACCCCGATGCCCTCTCCGACGAAATAACTGTAGGCATGATTGTGTTAAAGGCCGAACTAATTAAGGTTGAGAAATTCAGTGGCGACTGGAAAAAAGTTATTGACTTCGCTAAGTCAGTACTGAAGGAAGTGGGGGAGAAGAAACCACTATATATTAGGTTCAAGACGGATGAAACCGACATTAAGTTACTAATTAAGGAAGGAAAAGTTATTGGTGTTCGTGTTGACCTACCGAACGGCAAAACGCTTAATGGGGATAAAGCCTTGGCCCACCTAAAGGACGCCAAGGGATTTTCTGGTAGAACTTATGTGTTCAGCGTGCCGGAAGAGGCGCTTGCTGGAACCTAATTAAGTTTTTACGTACTTCAGTCATGAAGGTTTTCTGTGAACTTAATTCCTTAACCAATCTTCTGACATGCATTCTGCTTAACCCAGTAACTCTAGATACTTCCGAAACATTAATGCTTCCTCCCTTAACTAAGGAAATAGTTAGCATCGCTAATGCTACCTTAGCCCTATCTGTCCTTGACTTTAATCTAGGGAACTTACTGATTAATTCTAAAACAACCGAAATATCCTTATCCTTCTCTAAATTCCTGAGGTAGGGAGTACTTAACTTAATGATCTTAACCCTTCCTCTCCTGCCATTAACGTAATCGAAAAAATTCGTTGTGTCGATTACTGCCTTATCCTTAAGTTTCTTACTTGATTTAACTCTATCCAATAACTTAAGGAACTCCTTCGTTGTCTTAGAGAGCCTTACTGAGCCCCTAGAGCGAGAGGGCCTAGAATCCTCAACCCTGAAATCCTCCCTCAAAACATAAATCCGGTCAATAACTGATCCGCAATCCATACAAACCACCTCACCCCTTTCCTCATCCCAAATAACGTTTGTCGAGCCACAGTAGGGGCACCTCATTAAATCACCTAAGCATCAAGCACAAGTAATACTCTATTTGAATTCCTAGACACTTATTCCTTAGGGTGAGGGTGAGAGGGTTTATTGAAAGTGAGATGGGGGCAATCGCACCAAAACAATTCTCATTCATTACGTAGTGAAGCTTATTTCAACTCACAATTAATCCCTATAGGCCTTAAAAGATGAAGATAGGCTTCCTAATTAACCCGATAGCAGGAATGGGTGGGGCCGTTGGACTTAAGGGCACTGACGACCAACTTTATTTCCTTGCTTTAAGGAAGGGAGCTAAGCCAGTAGCACCTAAAAGGGCTGAAAGATTCCTTAATAGATTACTTCAGGAGAACTTCAAGGGATTCCTTATTGTAGCTAATGGAGTTATGGGCTGTGAATACATGCCTAAAACTTACCTTAGGCATAAGTGCTTGGAAATCCCCACACACCCAAGAACCACCAAAAAAGATACTGTCGGAGTAGTTAAGGAGATGATGAAGGAGGGTGTAGACCTCATAGTGTTCGTGGGTGGTGACGGGACAGCTCGAGACATACTTGACGTTATTGATGGCAAGACGCCGATCTTGGGTGTTCCTTCAGGAGTAAAAATGTATTCAGGTGTTTTTGCCGTATCCCCCGAAGCAGCTGCCGAGGTGGTTAGGGCTTACGCAGAAGGTAAGGCTGAGGTCATAGTCACGAATGTCGCGGACGCTGATGAGGAAGCCATCAATAAGGGATTCCTGAAAGTTAAGGTTTATGGGTTAGCTAAAGCTCCTGCAGTAGAGCAATTAATTACCCCAACCAAAGACTTCGGCAATTACTCAGATTCTGAGGCTAAGAAGGCCATAGCAGAATACTTTAGGGACGAATACATTAAGCCAGACAACCTTTATCTGTTGGGCCCAGGAACAACAATTAAGGCCTTAGCGGACGCCTTAGGGGTTGAGAAAACCTTACTCGGGGTCGACGCATTATGGAATAACTCGTTAGTAGGGAAAGACCTTGATGAGGAAGGCATTCTTGATTTATTCAGCAAATACAGGAACCCACACATAGTTATAACGATCATCGGCGCCCAAGGATACATTTTCGGTAGAGGGAACCAGCAACTCAGCCCTAAAGTGATAAGGGCTGTCGGTAAGGGGAAAATACATATTCTGGCAACCCCCTCAAAACTAGCTAAAATTAAGTACCTACTTATAGATACGGGTGATTATGAACTCGATATTGAGCTATCAGGTTATTACAGGATAATAACCGGCTATAGGGAAGAAACTGTGCTTCCAGCATATCCGGCCTGCTGCATTGACGAAATCTTAATGAAGAGAAAGAAATTAGTTAACTAGGTATTAAGAACTGCCTGTCTTTCTTATCCTACCCACATACTTATATGTTGGAGTGACTGTCTTGGGATGATTCCCTAAAAGAGCGTCCAGCCTCCCTATGGCTGTATTTCGCGGTGCCTCCTTAAGCTCTTGCGGGTTCCTGTATGCAATATTAACTATTTCTTCATATGCCCTAGCTAACTCATCTATCTTTTCCTTCGTTTCGGTTTCAGTGAGTTCAATCATGTGTGCTTCAGGAACTATTAGCGGGAAGTAAATTGTTGGTGCGTGAAAGCCCCTATCCAGTAAGGCCTTAGCAATATCCTCAGCACTAACTCCTGTGTCCTTATGAAGTCTGTCAAAGCTAATCACTACTTCGTGTTTGCGCCACCTACCCTCACCGTAAATCAGTGAGACACCCGGTAGCTTAACCAACTTACTCATTAAGTAGTTAGTGTTAAGAACCGATATCTCGGCCACCTCCCTTAAGGAAGGCCCTAACATCGCTAAGTAGATGAAGGACTTCACTATAGGTACTGCATTACCGTAAAACCATGAGGTCATGCCTATAGTTCTCGACAAATCGTAATTAAGGAAGTATTTACTTCCATCATAATCAACTACTGGTACTGGAAGGTAATTGGTTAACTCCTTCTTTACACACACCGCTCCAGCCCCAGGTCCTCCCCCACCATGAGGTGCTGCAAACGTTTTATGCAGGTTTAAGTGAATAATATCGAAACCCATATCCCCTGGCCTTGAGACACCGAGAATCCCATTTAGGTTAGCCCCATCATAATACAGGATGCCTCCAGCACCATGAATTAGGTCAGAGATCTCGAGAATCCTTGACTCAAACAGGCCTAAAGTGCTGGGGTTAGTTAGCATTATTCCTGCTGTTTTCTCCCCTACCACAGCCTTTAGAGCATCTAAGTCAGTGTTTCCATCAGCGTCTGCAGGAACCTTAACGACCTTGAAGCCTGCCATTACGGCACTAGCTGGGTTAGTGCCGTGAGCGCTTTCGGGGACAATCATTTCGTCCTTACTTAATAACCCCTTGTCATGGAGGTACTTCCTTATGATTAAGGCTCCCGTAAGTTCGCCGGCTGCACCAGCAGGCGGCTGCAATGAGCAAAGATCTGCCCCGGTAATTTTAGCCAGCCACTTCTGCATCAGGTAAAGTATCTCTAGAATACCTTGAACTGTGTCTTCATCCTGGTAAGGATGTATGTTGGTTACTTGAGGCAGTGAAGCAAGTTCCTCATCAATCTTAGGATTATACTTCATTGTACATGAGCCTAAAGGCACGGGCCCCTGATCAACACCGTAAGCCATTTGAGAAAGCCTTGTGTAGTGCCTTATGACCTCGACCTCACTTAAGTTCGGTATGCCTGGACCTGATTCCCTAACTAGTTCTGCTGGAATCCTCTCTAATGCTTCCCTAGCTTCACTCCTGAATTCGTCATCAATCCTGAAGGTCTCTTTCCTTCCCTTAGGGAGCTCAAAAATTAGGGGCTCTGGCCACTTAGCTTGCCTGAATTCTCTAGGCATAACCGATCACCTCACTTAAGGAAGTTAGTAATTGATCAATGTCTTTCCTCGTATGGAGTTCTGAGACACACATTAAACACTCACGAATTCTTTCCTCATAAAACCTGCTCAAGGGAGGCCCAATATGTATTCCTTTCTTAATGAGTTCCTTAATTATTTCCTTAGCTGCCATTCTCTCGAAACCTACTGGCACATCACCGAAGTATATGCCTTCAGGATAGAGGGGGGCCTTAACCCCTTCAATTTTCTTCAGTCCTTCCAGCAAGTAATGAGTTCTCCCTAAGATGGCTCCACCCAACTTCCTTAAGCCGTCGGAACCCAGGAGAGAGACAAATACTGCGGCAGCCACTGCCTCCAGCCCTGAATTTGTCGTTATGTTTGAGGTCGCTCGCTCTCTCCTAATATGTTGCTCTCTGGTCTGCAAAACCATCATGAACCCCTCATCCTCTGACCTCACGTCTTTAGTCATACCTATCAGTCTGCCTGGAAGCTGCCTCAGAAATTCCTTAGCGTCCTTAATGCCGAATATGCCTGCCGATGGGCCGCCATAGTTTAAGCCAAGGCCTAAGGGCTGGGCATCCCCAACAACAATGTCTGCCCCTAAATCTCCTGGAGGCCTAAATAAAGAGAGCGAGAGAGGATTAGAGCTAACTATTGCTAAGCCCTCGACCTCATGAACCCTCTCTATAATGTCCTTCAAATCCTTTTCTATGGCGCCATAGAAATTAGGGCTCTCAACATATAGGGCTGCTACGTCCTTACTAAGGAGCCCACTTAATTTGTCAGTATCTAAAGTACCGTCAGATTTCTTGTAGGGTACCTCAACCAATCTTAAACCTATTCCAGAGACCCACGTAGCAATCACTTTCTTCACTTCAGGATGTGCTGAGCCAGCCATCAAAACGGTTTTTCTACCTTTCTTAACTCTAGCAGCCATCCTCACGGCTTCTGCTGCTGCAGTACTTCCGTTATACATTGAAGCATTCACAATATCTACGCCATACAGTTCTGCCAGCAGACTTTGGTATTCAAAGAAAGCCTGAAGAATGCCTTGAGCTATCTCGGGCTGGTAGGGGGTGTAAGCAGTGTAGAACTCGGTTCTCGACACGATAGCCTTAACTGCCGATGGCACATAATGTGCGCACAAACCCCCGCCCAAGAATGGCGGAGGATCCTCAAAAACCCTGTTTTTATTAAGGATTGACTTAACTAGCCTCCTAACCTCATACTCGCTTAACCTACCGAAACCGATGTTCAGGTCCTCCTTAAGAATTAGGTCCCTAGGGATATCACTGAAGAGCTCCATCAAGTCACTAATCCCTAACTCCTTCATCATAGATTCCTTTATTTCAGGTGACGAATTAGGTATCCAGTGATGCGGCATTTTGATCTTAACCACATTTTTAGGGAAGAAGATAAAATAATTATTTCATTACACACTTATATTAAGACACCTTAACCACTACTTAATTTCTTAAAGAAGATGCTCAGAAGTGATTAAAAGTATCGTTCAGACCCAAACCCTAAGTCAGTTACGACGACTCATCAACTATGATTTAATTTACCTTCCTCACCTAATGATATGGTGATAAAAACGGCTAAGGAAGTTCCGCTTATTGATCTTCAGCGTCAGTTTGGTGGTAATTTGGGAGAGTTTGGTGGTTGGCTCACCTCAATGGATTACGGTAATCCTATGGAGGAGCATTTGGCAACTAGGACATCCGTCAGTGTGTTTGATGTTTCACATATGGGTAGGTACGTGATTAGAGGGAAGAAGCTGTATGAGTTCTTTCAGAGGGTTGGGAGTAAGGACCTGAGGAAGTTTAGAGAGGGATTCATGAGTGGTCCTATACTTCTCCTAAATGACAACGGTGGGATTAAGGATGATGTGATGCTATATTATTTAAGGGATGGTGAGTGGCTTGCTGTAGTTAATGCTCCTAACGTAGTGAGCGATAGAGAATGGTTAGAGAGTTTGAGGGATAGGTTTGGTTTCAGCAGCGATGACGTAACGATTAATGACGTAACCGCCACAACAACATTAATAGCTATTCAGGGACCGAAGGCTCTTGATGTGCTTGAGGAATTGGGAGCCCCTTCAGACATAAAGGACCTAAGAATTCTTCAGTTCATTCCTAAAGCTGAAGTATTGGGTGAGGAAGCAACCCTAGTCAGCAGGTCTGGTTGGACAGGCGAGGAAGTAAGGTCCTATGGTTTTGAAGTATGGACTAGCGTGGAGCACGGAGCAAGAATCTTTAAGAAAGCTATTGAGGCAGGAGCTAAGCCGGCTGGCCTAATAGCTAGGGATAGCTTAAGGCTTGAGGTAGGTTATCTTCTTGTGGGTGAGGACATGGACGAATCCACAAACCCTATTGAGGCCCGATACTGGTTGCCCTTAACTCTAGGGAAGACGGACTGTGTGGGGTGCGATAAGGTTATGGAGGCTTACGAGAAAGGCGTAAATAAGGTTAGAGTTGGTTTTAAACTGAAGAAAGGAGACAGAACAATACCAAGACATCGAAATAAAATATTTGCGGGCGGTACTGAAGTAGGTTACGTAACTAGCGGCACTTACTCACCCATCCTTAAGAGATCTGTTGGTATGGGTTACGTTAAATCCACCCATGCATACATAGGGTTCAAGCTACAGATAGAGATCAGGAATAAATTACATGAAGCTAAAATACTCGACTTCCCAATGATATAATGCGTGACCGAAAATGGAGGACATAATTGTCAAGACAAAACTCGGCGAATACCTTGTTAAGGCCGGCCTTCTCTATACCGAGACGGATGAATGGTTAAGGAAGGAAGGGGAAACCCTGTTCATTGGTGTAACTGACTACGCCCAAAAGAAACTTAAGTATATAGTTAATGTAGAGCTCCCTGAAACAGGGAGTGAAGTAAAGAAGGGAGAAACTCTAGCTACTCTCGAATCAGTTAAGTCGGTTGCTGATGTGTATTCACCCGTTGATTGCGAGGTCCTGGTAACAAATGAGGAATTACTTGATTCCCCAGACCTAGTAAATAAGGATCCATACGGGAAAGGATGGATAGCTAAAGTCAGGATTAAAGGAGGATTTAAGGAGGGAGACTACTTAACCCCGCAGGCTTATGCAGATAAGATAAGAGAGAAAGAAACGTAAGTGAATAACCGCTCTCCTAGTTTTTAATAAGGAAATTTATTCATTAATCAATCGTTTTTAACTTTCATGCATATATTATGCTGGATGGGAAGTATTGGCCTACTTGAGACGACCTCCTAAAATCAAGGTTTTGGAGGCTGCTGGGGCAATAGCTGATGGAAGAATCCAGCAAGTTAGTGAGGAGTGGTTTAAGGTTAGATCTTCGGAGGGAGATAGAGTTTATAGTGTCTACGTTAATTTAGATTCTAATGAAGCCTGCAGCACAGATAATGGCACTAAGTACAGAGGGTATGTTGGGTACCCAATAATATCCGTACTCATGATTAAAGGTATGTTGCCATATAGGGAAGACGTGGCTAAGGCCCTAGCAGGTATTGATTGGAAAGCCCTTAACGAAAAATTCAAGAAGTACGCGATAGTTGAGGAAGAAGTTAAGAGGATTGCTTCAGAGAGAGGGGTGCCAGAGGATATTATAGAGGAATTCAAAAAGGAGGTTTACGCGCGCCTTAAATCCCTCAAAATCAGGTTCGCAAATAATTGCTTTAAAGACAATATCTAGTGCTATATCTCCAATTACGGAATCATGGTGGTGATTAGGTTGCCTGGACGAACTAGGAAGTCGTTAAGGATTAAGGGAGGATACAATTTACTTATGAGCATTTTCTCGCCCTACAGGAAGAGAATCTACAAATATAATGAAGAAATAAGGGATAGTGGTTACTACCTTAAGCCTATTCATGTGGTTTACCGGTTGCTTGAAGGAAGGAAGCTGAAGTACGTGTACTTCGGTAGGTACTGGTACAGGGTTTATAAAACTAGGGGGAAGGAACGAACGAAGCTGAGGTGGATTTATGTAGGTAGAGATAAGCCAGATCCTCACTTACCTGAACCTCCAATCAATCCCTTAGAGGGCCTAGCCGTAGTTGCTGAGGGGGAAGACATCCTTGTGGATGAGAGAACCTTTGAGGCCTTAGTTAAGATAGCGGAGAACCTAGCCAGTAGGGGATTGATTCAGGGGGTTGAGTTCGGGAGGTAGTTTTCTTGAGGAAGATTCCTTTCTTCTCAAGATATCCTTTCTTAATTACTTTAGATGATTACTTGAAGAACCTCTTCAGTACACCGCCATCCCTACAGCAATTGATTGAGATAAGGGAGTACCGCGAGCTTGGCATTAAGAGAGCCATTAAGGCCTTAAGGAACGAAGGATATGTTGCTGGGAAGGATGAGCTAAAGGAAGTTATTGCGTTTCATTTAGCAATATTCTTCACCAGGTTAGCTGACCCTTGGGCTCTAAGGAAGTTCGCAGATTACGAGTCTAAGAGGGGGTTCTCCCAACTAATTGCTGAGACTGAAGACGTTATTGCTTCAGTAGCCAGGAAGCTGAAGCTGAAGCTCAACCCCCTAATAACCGAAAGCAATAGATGTGGATATAGAGTAGTGCTAGGGAAGGAAGTCAGGTCAGGCGTGGAACTGGTTGAGTGCTACCCCTTCAGTGTTTCAGTACCCACTTACTTAAGACTTACTGGCAAACTCAGTGGCGACCCTAAATGGAAGCTTGTTAATAGGGTAGTGAAGTCGGGTCAGGTCTTCATAAGTAAGAAAGATGCTGCTAGATTGCTGGAGGAAGTAATCAAGCAAACAATCATTAGTTATGGAGAGAGAGTTGGGAGAGAGTACATTGAAAGCAAGTACCTGCCCGAATGCATAAATAAGGTCAGGAGCGTCGTTAGGGAAGTTAGGGGATTCACGAGTGACGAGGAGAAGGAAATACCCGCAGAAGTTAAAGGAAAGATTATCGAGTCACTATTCCCGCCCTGCATAAGAAGCATTGAAGAAACATTATTGAGGGGTGAACATCTATCACATCATCAAAGGTTTGCTTTAGCCACTTTCCTCCTTAACATCGGTGCATCCGTAGATTATGTTTTGGGGCTCTTTAAGCACTCTCCAGACTATAATGAAAGGATAGCTAGGTATCAGATCGAGCATCTAGCCGGCATGAGGGGGAGCCGAAAGAAGTACTTTGTATATAGTTGCGAGAAGATGAAGACCTTAGGTCTTTGTGTGGCTGAGTGCGGGACCCTTAATCCAGTACAGTACTATGTAGCTGGCCTTAAGAAATTCAGGCTAAACAAAAAACAATTTTCTCGTATCCATTCAAGTAAGTCCCTTTAGGAACCTCAACATATAGAATATGCCCTTTCTTAATTACTGATTTAGTACCTAACTTGACCTCAAGAACTTCTGTTCCGGGCGGAAATAACCAGGCAACACTATATCGATAGGTAGTTCTTTCAGGAGAATACCTATCCTCATAGATATTGACCCCTTTCTTCAAGCTTCCTAAGAATCTAACTATATACTGAATGTAAGGTAAGTGCTTGTTTCCAGCAAACCCTACTTCAACGTCCTCAACACGCATGTATGATCTTTCGCCATTGATTAGAACTTCCTCCTCATTAAGGAACTCCTGCATGTTCTCCCTCAGTATTGCGAGTTCTTCAGCTCTCCTGTCTTCATCCTTAATTAAGTTATAGTACTGGAGCTCCTTATCTAAGTACTCGAAAATAATTACGTGAGTAAAAACCCCTGATTCAGATACAACAAAAAAACCGTACCCGTTAATGGGTTTCAAACCGGGCTTACCTTTCTGTCCTCCTTAATAACTCTAAGAACAACTGCCGTTGATGTCTGCTGGATCCCCTCAATACTCCCTATATTATCCAACAAATCAGTTAATTCCTTATGGTCCTTCACTAACGCTTCAATGGCGAAGGTCCATTCCCCTGTTATATCGTAAATTGTTTTTATTTGGGGGTACTTTAGAAGCTGATTGACTATCTCATTATATTTCTTAACGTCAACAGAAAGAAAAACAAGCGACCTTAAGTTATACCCCATCATCTCGGGTGAGACTTCCGCAACTATTCTCTTAATGTAGCCTCTCTCCCTCAATCTTTTGACGCGCGTATAGACTGTTGAGGGGCTTATACCTAAAATCTTACCTAATTCCGCATAAGTAAGGTCTGCATTCTCCTGAAGAATATCCAATAATTTCTTATCAACATCATCCAGGTCTAAAATAGGCAAGGCGGCCACCATTAATTATTGTTCGATTATTGAATAAAAATTTTACTATTTACGCCTTAGGAGCAAGTAGATATTTAACAGATCCTCCTTCGACAAAAGTAAAAGATAGGTTTAGAGGTATTCCAGAACCAAATCTAATTTCAATCGTGTCAGATATGGTGGCGAGATTAAGAACTTTGTTTATGTAGTCCTCATCATAATTATTTCTTGAGGGCTCCTTAACCTCCATATCCAGTAATGAACCACCTATCTTAGATAGCTTGGCCTCAGCGCCTAACTCAGGAGCTCTCAGATAGAGGTACTTATCGTCTTGAGCCTCAAAAGTTATGACTTCAGCCCCCTTAAGATCCTTAATAGCGTCCCTTAATGCCTTTGCAATCGCTAAAGCCTTAACTTTAAAGTCGAGATCAATTTCGGGTATTTGAGAAGCAGAAACTTCAACAGACCTGAACTTATATCTCTTAGTAGTTATTCCCTCAATAAGGAATTCATAGAATTCTTCGTTAGCCCTAAAAACCAGTTTATCCCCTTTCTTAGGTTTAGGTAATGTCTTCAGTAAATTAGCTAAGTTAACACCAACACTTAATTCCTTAGAGGCATGATAAGTTATGAAGGTGTCGCTAGGTATTTCGATACTTATTAACGCTATTTGGGCAGGATCCAGTGCCTTCACACTCAATCCTGCTGCTGAAAAATTCATTAATGACTCATCAACGATATTACCTAAGGCCTGAACAACAGTCAGGAATGTCTTTGCGCTCGGATGCTCAAAACTTACTAACCATTCCTCACCCATGAGAAAGCCCTAAGATAATCTTCATTAGCATCTAAAAAAGATTGATTACTTGAGTGATGACAAACTCCGGACCTGAAAAATGAAGAACCGTGTGAGGGCTGATAACCAATATTTTTGTGTTCTTCATCATTTATTGGGTTCTGATACCTTCAGTTTCAAATGCTTTTTAACCCCGCCTTATTTTCTTTAAGGGTTATGGGGCGTGTCGATAGAGGAGATTGAGAAAGAAGCTGAGGAAATAATTAGGAAGGCTGAAGAAGAAGCTGACGAAATAGTTAGGAGAGCTGAAGAGGAGGCCGAGAAATGGAGAAACATGAAGATTCAGAACCCATTAAGTGAGGAAGAAATTGAGCGAATTAAGAAGGAGTTTTCTGAGTTAATAGCTAAAGCAGAGGAGAGACAGAGGGAAAGGCTCAATAGAATTATGGATTTATTTAAGAAGAGGAAGGAAGCCTTAGTTAGTGAGCTAGTGAATTTAGTGACTGGCGTGGGATCCTAACATGGGTTACTTTCTCTCACTTCCTGAGAGGCTAACTTACGTTAGGGTTTTGGTCCTTAGGGATGAGAGAGATAAGATACTGTCGTTACTTCAGAAGGAAGGACTAATCCATGTAGAACCACTAGGTAAGGTTAAGGAGGAAGATAAGGAGGCCTTACTTCAGAAACTCAATCTTATTAAGGAAATTAAGAGCACCGTTGACGTCATGGAGAAATTCTTTCAGCAGCCTGTCCATATAGAGTTAAAGGAAGGAATTGACCTAATGACTTTAGACGAGCAAACAACTAAATCATTAATTAAGATTAAGGAACTTTATGGAGAGCTAAAGAACCTCACAGCAAACCTAGAGAAACTGAATGAGGAATTAATGGCTAAGAGAGGAATACTTAACTACTTAACTGCTTTGCTTCCGAAAGTAGGTAATTATGCGGTGAAGAACCTAACTTTCACAGGTAAGTTACTTTATTCACTCATTGTGTACATTAGGAAGGCATCCTTCTTGAACTTAGAAACTTCCTTACCTAAGGATGCCTTCATCATAGTTAGTGCTGAGTTAGATGAAGGTGTAGTGGCAGTCATAGCTGGTATGTTACCTACAAAAGAAGAAGTTATGAAAATTCTGTCAGCACGTAAGGCAGAAATAATATCCTTACCTAAGGTTGATCTTAAGGTATCTGACTTCATTAATAAGCTGAAGGAAGAAATTGCTGAACTAGAGCAGCAAACAATAAAGCTTAAGGAACACATTACTCGATCGCTACAGAAGTCAGCGCCGGAAATTGCAGTAGCTAAAGTACTGGCTGATGTCTATGAGGAAAGAGTTAATGCTTTACTTAATGCCGCAATGGGGGATTACTTAACAGGCATTGAGGGTTGGATTCCTAACAGCGATGTGTTCAAGCTGGGTGAGGTTCTCTCAAAGTCTGCATCAACCTACTTCGTGAGTGAAGTAAGTACTGATAAAGAACCTCCTTCCAAACTCAAGAATTCTGGAACGATTAAGCTTTTCGAACTAATAACCAAGCTTTATGGTGTGCCTTCCTACAATGAATGGGACCCGACACCCATCATTATGTATTCATTCATGGTTTTCTTCGGGTCAATGTTTGGCGACGTAATTTACGGTATCTTAATGTTTGTGTTAATAAAGTACGTACTAGAGCGTTCAGGCTTAGTAGATGACCCCTACTCCGAAGGTTACATAACTCTTAAGAGATTACTTCTTGTCCTATCTATTTCGTCAATAACTTTCGGTGCTCTCTCCAACTCCTTCGCAGGTTTCTCAATAGTTAAGACACCTACTGGCTGGACCTTCACTATGCCTGGAAACAGTGAAGTCGTGCCCTCATTACTAGTGTTTTCTGACCCCATATGGTTTTTAAAGTACGCACTGATAGTGGGTCTAATACATATAAACTTAGGGCACGCTATATCCGCCGCAAGAGCTATTAAGGAACATAATTTAGGCACCTTATTTGTTGAGTTAGGGATCTTCATCGGCGAAGCCTTCGGAATACCTTACATACTTCACGCAACCATGCACTACGATCTATTCCCGATAAATCCCTTCTTAGGGGAGATACTGCTGTATAGTTCTTTAGCAGGCCTAGCCCTAATAATTTTAGGTACATTCAAGAACTGGGGTGGTGCAGGAGCAATTCTATGGATCTTTAGTGTCACAGGCCTCTTAGGTGATACCTTATCGTATTCTAGGTTAGCTGGGTTAGGGCTAGCGACCTACATGATGGCAAAAAGCTTTAATTCCCTTGCTTTAGGCTTAGCGCAATCAGTTTCAGCGATGGTTCCCCTAGTCGGCATAGTTGTTGGCGTAATCGGTGCAGGTTTCGTGATGCTTGCAATGAATTTAATAACGATAATATTCGGTGTCATTGGTGCTTTCGTTCACTCATTAAGGCTTTGCTTCGTTGAGTTTCTGCCAAAATGGTATGAAGGTGAAGGAAGAGAGTTTAAGCCCTTTAAGGCATTAATACCTAAGCACATCATAATTGGTAAACGGGTTTAAGAACTCAAACACTTTTGTCAAGACTCGTGGCAGACAATTTTACTATAACTAAATTAAAAGTTTGACTCGTCTAATTATATCGTATAGCTTAAAAATCCCACCATTTCAATAAGAAAGGTAAGAGAAAATGAGTGGGGTCGCAGCTCTTCAAATAACTCCGTTATGGCTGGCATCTGCTGGTGTTGCCTTAGGCATAATTGGTGGGTTAGTTGGTTCATCAATAGGGATCGCTAAGGCTGCTGGTGCTGGACTCTCAGTTCTTGCCGAGGATCCCTCATCATTTAAGTGGGTTCTGCTTCTTTCCTCACTGCCGATGACTCAGACTTTCTACGGATTCATATTTACGTTACTTGGTTTCACATCAATTGTTGGGGCATCCAATATAGCTGCAGCAATGACTTGGGGTAAGGCGGCAGGGATCTTCGTTATTGGTTTCGGAGTAATGTTTGCGGAGCTTTACTCAGCAATATATCAGGGAGCTGTGTGTATGTCAGGCATTGTGGAATTACCTAAAACTAAGGGTAGGGTCGCGACACCAACAATGATATTAGCGTCCTATATTGAGCTCTTCGGCATTCTAGGAATGGTTTTCGGGTACTTACTGTTAGTGACTGTCGTTGGTCTCCCTATCTGAGGGTAAGAGGTTATTGAAGTGAGCATCAACGACCTAAGAAGTAAGGTAATAGGGAAAGCTGAGGAGAAGGCTAAGAAAATTAGGGAGGATGCTGAAAGGAAGGCCAAAGAAATTGTTGAGAGCGCTAAGGAAGAGTACCTGAGAAGATACAAGCGCGTGAAGGAAGCCGCACTGTCTGAATTAAGAGCTCAGGAATTCAGGAAGTATGCATCAAGGGTTATGGAACTAAATAAGGAGTTACTTGAGACAAAACAGAAGCTCATTAAGGAAATTATCGATGAAGCTAAGGAAGGGCTTACTCACCTACCCCCGGAAGTAAGGAAAGAGTCACTGAAGAAATTGCTGAATGAGGCTTTAAGCACTGGGGTCATAAAGGAATCCTTCATTGCTGAAGTCCTAGATAATGACAAAGAAATTTTTAAGGAGGTCGTTGATGATTTAGGCCTCTCAAGCCGCCTCATCAAGATCGAGCCGTTGGATGAGAGCAGACTAGGGGGTGTGTTAATAATGGATCCTGAAGGTTTCTTCGTTGTTGATAACACTTACTCAACAAGGCTTGAGAGAGCATTGAGCATACTCTACAGTAAGGTAGATAAAGAAGTGTTTAAGGGATAGGACAAATGAGCTCAATAAATGACCTAAAGTTTTTATCAAAGATTAAGTTATATATTGATAAGACATTAAACCTTAAGTCATTAGCTACGCTCGCAGGACAAAAATTAAGTAAGCCCTCAGAACTCACTTCAACACTAACGAATTATAACGTGTTAGAATGTATTCAAGGTCACTTACGATTAGATAATCTGCCTAAACAAGACATAATTTACGAGAGACTTCTTCTCTGCTGGATGAATAACCTAAGGAGAGACATAGAAATAATACAGCCTTCCGAAAGCTTGGTGAGGATATTTAACGCCTTCACGAATAAGTACACGATTAACGCTTTCTTTTATTCCTTAATTAATGAAAAGACAGAATTAACTAAATACCCAGTAATGAGTTCAATAAGTGAAGCTGTTAAGAATGCCAAAAGCACTAATGACTTGCTGAGCAACTTATCCGCTCTTGGGAGAGAAGATACTGAAGTGCTTAAGGAACTGATGAGGAGATACTCAGGAATGCCCATAAGCGAATTAAATCCATATAAGATATATGATGAGGCAATCCGCGAGTACTACAAGCTCCTTAAGGGTGTGGTTGGTTCGGAAGACACGAGATTATCTGATTGCTTGAGCCATATGGAAATAATTGATGAGTTATCGAAGTTGGTGAGGAGAGGAGCTTCCCCAGAAACACTCAACAAAATATTGAGTAAATTAACTTCTAAAGAAAGGAATGCCGTAAGGAATAACTTAGAGAAACATTTCAGGCTGGAGGTGTTGCTTAGGTCTTCGGTTGTGAATTACTGTGACAGCGTTCTCTCAGCTCAGGTCTTCTCTAAAGGAACTCTCCTTAGGTACTTGATTTGGAAGGATTGGGAAACACAGTTAATTGCTTTTTTACTAGGTAGTTTAAACCTCGGTTACGGAGGTTCTTACTTGAGGGAAGTAATAGATACGTTGGTGAGGACGTATGACTTACTCACTAAGTGAGAAGGACATAGCAGTCATAGGTGATGAGAACTTCGTTAAGGGCTTTAAGTTAGGAGGGGCTACCATAGCATTCACAATCAACACAAAAGAACAAACTGATGAAACGATTAAAGCTAAAGTAAGGGAGGTTGTGGGTAAAGTCTTCGAGAATTACAAGGTAGGGATCGTCATAATTGAGGAGAACCTTAAGAAATATGTTGAGGGCTTCCGTAAAACCTCCTCTCAACCATTAATAATTTATTTACCGGGTGGATTAAGGTTGGATAAATCTAAAATTAAGGAATACTATAACTCCTTAATTAGGGCTTACCTCGGGTTAAGTATAGAGGTGTAGGCAGATGGTGGTGGGCAGAATAATGAGGGTGTCAGGCCCTCTGGTAGTTGCAGAAAATATGAAAGGATCTATGGTGTACGAAGTAGTTCACGTTGGTGAGGAAAGACTCATTGGAGAAATCATCGGTCTCCAGGAAGATAAGGCATTCATTCAGGTTTATGAAGACACTTCAGGCCTTAGGGTCGGTGAGCCGGTTGAAGGAACAGGGAATCTTCTTTCCGCGGAGTTAGGGCCAGGCATAGTTGGTAAGGTCTTCGACGGCCTCCAGAGACCTTTATCTGTCCTTGGAGGGCTGATTGGCCCATTCATAGAGAAGGGCGTGAAGGTAGAGGCATTACCTAGAGACATTAAGTGGGGCTTCATTAAGTCAAGCAGTATTAGGCCTGGCGATAAAGTTGAGCCTGGAACTTTATTAGGTAGCGTTAAAGAGACCCAGATTATGGAGCACAAAATAATGGTTCCTCCAGGCATTCATGGGACTTTAAAGGAGCTAGCTCCAGATGGAGAGTACACCATAGAGGACACCATAGCTGTTGTTGATTTAGGTGGAGGAAAGCTTAAGGAGCTAAGAATGATGCATAAATGGCCTGTGAGGAAGCCCAGGCCATACATCAATAGGCTTGAACCGGTTCACCCGCTGATTACTGGAACTAGGGTTCTGGACATGATGTTCCCCATAGCTAGGGGCGGTAAGGCTGCTGTTCCTGGAGGTTTCGGAAGCGGCAAGTGCTTAATGCCTGGCACACCAGTGCTGCTGAGCGATGGTTCACAAAAGAAAATAGATGAAATATTTGAGGAAGTTAAGGGTGAAGGACATGTCCACGAAATCCCTGAAGAAATCTATGAATTAAGGGAACCCCTATCACTCATAGGTTTTGACGGTAAGAGACTGAAGACTGTTGAAGCCACCCACATCTACAGGGGGTTCACGAGCAAGGTATCCAGAATTAAGACAGCCTTAGGCAGACTGATTGAGGTCACACCAATCCATAAACTCCCTGTCCTCGGAAAAGATAACGCAGTACATGAAATTAGGGCTATGGATCTAATGCCGGGAATGCCGTTAATTGTTCCTAGAGACCTTGACTCAGCCATAGGCATACCTAAAGGAGTGATTACTGACGAAATCGAGTCCGTTGAGCTTATAGATAAGGACACAATGGTTTATGACTTGGTGGTTCCTGAAACACACAACTTTGTTGGTGGTGTAGACCCTGTAATCTTCCATAATACTGTTCTATTACAGACCTTAACTAAGTGGGCAAGAACCCAGTTGAATATTTACGTTGGCTGTGGGGAGAGAGGGAATGAAATGGCTGATGCCTTACATAGCTTCCTTAAGCTTAAAGACCCGAAGTCTGGTCGCCCACTAGCTGAGAAGGCGGTCTTTATAGCTAACACATCAAACATGCCCGTAGCAGCTAGGGAAACTAGCGTTTTCTTAGGTGTCACAATAGGCGAGTACTTCAGGGACATGGGTTATGACGTCCTCATGGTTGCTGACTCAACATCAAGGTGGGCTGAAGCAATGAGGGAAATAAGTGCTAGGCTTGAGGAAATGCCTGGAGAGGAAGGATTTCCTGCTTACTTAGGTTCCAGACTAGCTGAGTTCTACGAGAGATCTGGTAGAGTTAATTGTGTGGGTGAACCTCCTAGGGAGGGCTCATTAACTATTGTGGGTGCAGTATCACCGCCGGGAGCTGACTTCAGTGAGCCAGTAACTCAAAACACCCTAAGGTATATAGGTACTTTAGTTGCTTTAGATATATCCTTAGCTAACAGGAGGCACTTTCCTGCAGTAAGTTGGTTACTCAGCTACTCCCTATATGTTGAGAGTGTTGAGAAATGGTGGAAGAAGCAATTCCCTGACTGGCTGTCAGTAAGGAATGAAGCCCTGAAGATACTCCAGAGAGAGAATGAGTTGATGGAGATCGTGAGGCTCGTAGGTCCTGATGCTCTGCCTGACGATGACAAGCTTCTGCTGGATGCAGCCAGAATGATTAGGGAGGACTTCCTCCAGCAGAACGCCTTCCACCCTATCGATGCCTACTCCCCACCCGAGAAAACAGTGATGATGCTTAAGGTCATTCTGGAGTTCTACCATAACGCCTCGAAAGCACTATCTTCTGGAGTGCCCCTACAGAAAATAAGGCAATCACCACTGAGGGCCAAGATAGCTAGGATGAAGGAGATACCGGCCAATAAGTTCAGGGAGAGCTACGAGTCACTCATGGAGGAAACCTCCACTTTCTTCAATAACTTAGTTAAGGGTGGTAAGGAATGACTCAGTCCCTGAGCGTTAAGGAGGTTAGGAGAGCATTAAGCGCTAAGGGTTCACTACTTTTTGTTGAGGCTATCCCCGGTATACAGTATAATGAGGTCGTTGAGGTCACGCTCAGCTCAGGAGAATCAAGGCTCGGTCAAGTAATAGATGTCTCTAAAGATGTTGCGGTAATTCAGGTCTTCGGCGGTGTGGGTGAGGTTAACGTCAGGAATGTCGGCGTGAGGTTTAAGGGTGAAACGCTGAAGCTCCCAGTCTCGCTGGATATGCTTGGGAGGGTCTTCGATGGTTTAGGGAGACCTATTGATGGAGGTCCAGAAATAGTTCCTGAAGACTGGCTGGATATTAATGGTGCGCCCATAAATCCCGCAGAGAGAATGCCTCCCTCGGAATTCATAGAGACAGGAATCTCAGCTATTGATGCGCTCTACTCCATTGTTAGGGGGCAGAAGCTACCTATATTTAGTGGTGCTGGGTTACCCCACAACAGAATAGCTGCTCAGATAGTTAGGCAAGCAAGAGTTAAGGGTAAGGAAGAGAAATTTGCTGTGGTTTTCGCAGCGATCGGTGTTACTTATGAGGAAGCCGACTTCTTCATGGAGTCCTTAAGGAAGGCTGGAAGCATTGAGAATGTCGTTTCATTCATAAATACGGCAGCATCACCAGTTATTGAGAGGATAGCTATACCTAGGGTTGCTTTAACTACGGCTGAGTTCCTTGCTTGGAAGTACGGCATGCACGTGCTTGTCGTGATGACCGACATGACTAACTACTGTGAAGCTCTTAGGGAACTCTCAGCAGCCAGGGAGGAGGTTCCGGGAAGAAGAGGTTATCCGGGCTACATGTATACTGACCTAGCAACAATATATGAGAGGGCAGGAAGGATCAAAGGTAAGGAAGGGTCGGTCACCCAGATGCCTATCTTAACGATGCCTAATGACGACATCACTCACCCAATACCTGACTTAACGGGATACATTACTGAAGGACAGATTGTTCTTTCTAGGGACATGAATAGGAAAGGCGTTTACCCTCCAATAGATATTTTGCTTTCACTATCTAGACTCATGAAGGATGGTGTAGGACCTGGGAAAACAAGGGAAGATCATTATCCGGTCTTCATGCAGTTGATTGCTGCATACACTGAAGGCCAATACCTTAGGGAGCTATCAGCCATAATAGGTACTGAATCCCTGACTGACAGAGACAAGAAATTCCTTAATTTTGCTGATATCTTTGAGCGCAGATTCGTTAATCAAGGAGAGTATGAGAGAAGAACGATAGAAGAAACACTCGATATAGGTTGGGAACTGCTTTCGACATTGCCTGAGGAGGAACTGAAGTTAATAAGCCTCGACCTAATAAGGAAGTACCACCCAAAATACAGGGGTAAGGGTGCGGTAAGTGTCTCAGCAAATTCTTAAGGTAAGGCCAACAAAGATAGAGCTCATAAGGCTTAAGAGAAGAATTAAGGTAGCTAAGAGACTTCATAAAGTCCTTAAAGACAGGCTCATTATTCTGTCTCAAGAACTAATTGCCTTAATTAGGGAAGGGATGTCCTTACGTATGCAGACCTACGACCAACTAGAGAAGTGCTCTAGAACCCTACATAAGTCCTCACTCCTGACAACCCCCTTAATGATTGATGCCTTCGCATCATCAAGACTCGAGAAATCAAAGATCGTTGTGGGGACTAGGGTTGTGGCTGGAGTTAAGGCCCCAGTCATTGAGGTCTCCAGGAAAGTAGGTGAGTACGACCCCAGCGTGTACCCACTAATCCTTATTGATGCAGGAAAGTGCTATGATAAGGTTATTGATAACGTAATTAAGTTGGCTGAGATAGAGACATCAATACTGTTAATAGGTCGTGAGGTCTCCAGGGTTAAGAGAAGAGTTAATGCTCTCGAAAACATATTGATACCTAGGATTGAAGCAACGATCAAGTACCTGTCAATGAAGTTTGAGGAAAGGGAAAGAGAGGATAAGACAAGGATGAAGAAAGTTAAGCAAATGCTTGAGAGAAGGAGGCAGGTAAGTTAATGAGTAAGGAAAACGAATTAATAGATTATTTCCTTAAGGATGAATTAAGGGTTGTCAACAAGTACATTCCTAGAGAGAGGAAGGAACTTAAGGACCTCCTCACTGAGAAATACCCTCACGTACAGACAAGAGATGGTGGAATCCACATGTTCAGGAAGTCGGAGCTCGAACTAGCTAAGGAAGTGCTTAAGGAGTCGGGAGACAAACTAAAGCTACCAATATATCTGGAGCTCCAACCCCAACTAACGCAGACAACAGCAGTAGTTAAGGACCCTCTCGCAATCAAGCTAATCTCTAAGCTGCTGAAAATACCTGAGGAAAAACCGCTTTACCTATATCCGCCCCATCTTTCCGAACTCCGTAGTAAGGTAAGAACCCTATTCATTTACCTAATAAGTCCCAAAGCCCTAACCGAAACTTAATATCCCCCTTACCACATGAATTAACGGTTGTGGCTCCGGTAGCGCAGTTTGGTAGCGCGCGGGGCTGTGGACCCCGAGGTCCCGGGTTCGAGTCCCGGCCGGAGCCCCACCGACCCATTCCATCATCACCTATTGCTGTATTAATGTATTGCCTGATGAATTACTTTATTAACATAACCGAAATAAATATCCCTTACTTCGAGGGCCTTAGCAAAGGATTTTAGCCTTAATTAATTTAAATATATGGCCATAACTCATGAAGTGGGTTACTCGCAACTACCCAGGTGTTGATAGGACAGCTTCAGCATGGTTAATAAAGAAATTCGTTGATCCTGAAGCAGAATTCATCTTCATTAAGTGGCCTGAGGAAAAACCTACTGATGTGGAAGGTACCCCCTTCGACATAGAGGGTGTTGAGTTAGGTCATAAAGGAAATAAATGCACGTTCGAAACAATTATTGAGAAATACTCATTAAGGGATCCTTACTTACTTAAGGTTGCTGAGATAGTTCATGCTGCCGACATTAAGGGGGAATTAAGTAGGGCTCCTGAGGCCGCAGGCATCAAAGCAGTATTCAGTGGGCTGAGGTTCATTACTGGAAACGATGCAGAAACCCTAGATATCGGTATGAAGATCTGGGAAGCCATCTACACTAGCTATAAACTTAAGGATATTGAGGAAAAATATAGGGACAATATAGCATCCATGGGCCGAACACAAAGATTAGAGTTCCTGAAAGAGAAGTTAAGGGAGTAAGGCTTCATGGAATGGAGAGGGAAAAACCGTTAACTGTATTGTCTGCTGCTGGACTTACCGCTATACTGAGCTCAACGGCATCTAAATCCCCTACACTCCCGCTCTTTGCTGCATACTTAGGTGCTAATAGCGCGTTAGTTGGGCTTATTGCTGCTGCCTCAACAATAACGGGAATAATAGTTAACTTTACCGCCGGCTCACTGTCGGACATCTACGGCCGTAGAAAACTCTTGCTTGCTTCAGGCTTCTTTTTTGCTACATCACCCTTCCTTTATTTATTAGTGGCCAAACCCTTGGAGTTAGTCGCAGTAAGGGTTTACCATGGCGTTGCAACAGCAATATTCACTTCTGTTGCCACGGCAGCTATTGCTGACCTCTATGTCCGTAGGAGAGGGGAGATGATGGGTTACTTTTCCTCAGCAACACTCGTAGGTAGGTTAATTGCTCCCGCAATGGCTGGAACATTAATCACTCTATACTCGTTCTTCTGGACCTACTTGGTCTGCGGAGTGTTTGGCTTAATAGCTTTTGCTTTACTCACTAAATTCCCCGAGACCCTAAGGAAACCTGAACGTAAAGGCAAAAGCATATATGTTGGTAAAGTGCTACGCAATACTAACTTAATTTTAGCTAGCTCCATAATGGCTTTAACTTACTTCACCATGCAATCCGTCGAGACCTTCATACCTCTTTATTTGGGGGGTATAGGGGTTGAGGCATGGCTCACAGGAGTAACGCTCTCTATAGAGTTAGGCGTTATTGCTTTGTTAAAGCCGTATGGGGGTCGCTTATACGATAGGGTTGGTGCAGGGAAGATAATTCCATTAGGAGGAATAATGCTTATTTTAGGCATATCAACCATAGGGCTTACAGGGAATTACTTAGCAGCGCTTGCCTCACTCATTGTTTTTGCAGTAGGCGTTACTTTAATTACTGCTTCAGTACCTCCACTAATTTCTAACTTAATCATGAAGGGAGCCTACGGTACTGCTTTAGGCACTATGGAAACCATTAAGGATATCGGTCAGGCATTAGGTCCCATAGTTACTGGAGCCATTCTGACCTCGTTACCTTACTCTCAAGCCTTCCTGATTGCCGGGGTTATAGCAGCACCCATACTTCTACTTAACGCGCTGATTAGGGAACGTATTTATTGACGGAGACATAATTTTTACTTAATTCATGTATAATATATTAGTTCCTTAATCTATAACTCAGGGTATAGGGAGTGTGCACAGAGAGTTACGGGTTTGAGGAACTGTATGTGCCTGACACCAGTGTGATCGTGGACGGTACTTTAAGGAGGTTAGTTGTTGATGGTAAGTTAAGGGGTAAGATAGTTTTTCTGCGTGAAATAATTGATAGGTTCACGGAATTAGCTAGGGAAGGAAGAAGCTCAGGCATGCTTGGTTTAGAAGAGCTCCGACTAATTCGTGCTGCCTGCGAGACCAGAGAAATACCTGTGGATGTGGTTAGGGGAGGTGGCCGAGACAATCCTGATACCTTAGTTCTTAGGTATGCTCAAGAAGTTTCTGGGAAATTAATTACTTCATCAAGGATTCAGGCATTAGCTGCTGAATCAATGGGTATTAGCGTAATATACATACCTCCTTCAAGGACAGGCATATCTATGCTCGAGAGGTTTTTCGATAAATCAACAATGTCTGTCCACCTGAAGGAAGGCGCTAAACCAGTAGCTAAGAAAGGATATCCGGGTCACTGGGTTCTTGAGGACTTAGGTGAAACCCCACTATCTAAGGACGAAATAGAGTCTATAACTGATGAAGTAATGGAGGCAGCGAGGACATCACCAGACGGAATGATAGAGGTGGATAGGTTAGGGTCAACAATCGTTCAGTTAGGTGATTACAGAATAATAATTACTCGACCACCCATGAGCGACGGATGGGAAATAACTGCTGTAAGACCTATCGCTAAGCTAAGGCTTGAGGACTACGGGCTCCCAGAAAAACTCATCAAGAGACTGGAAGAAAGGGCTGAAGGAATAGTGATAGCCGGCGCGCCCGGAGCCGGCAAGACCACATTCGCTCAAGCACTAGCCCAATATTACCTAAGCAAAAACAAAATAATTAAGACTGTAGAGTCACCGAGGGACTTAAGACTACCTCCAGAAATAACCCAGTACTCTAAAGTGTATGCTTCGGAGGATGAGCTCCATGACATACTGCTTCTCTCAAGACCTGACTACACGGTCTTTGACGAGATGCGGACAGACCTTGACTTCAAGCTGTATGTCGACCTCAGGCTAGCGGGTATAGGGATGATTGGCGTCACACACGCAACATCCCCTATTGATGCGATCCAAAGATTTATTGGCAGGATCGACATCGGAATGATCCCTTCAGTCATTGACACAGTAATATTTATTGATGAGGGGCAAGTCAGTAAAGTCTACGAGTTAAGCATGACCGTAAAACTCCCTACCGGCTTAAGGGAAGCAGAACTGGCTAGACCAGTTATTGAGGTTAGGGACTTCCTAACAGGCCAACTAGAGTACGAGATATATACCTTCGGTGAGCAAACAATAGTTGTCCCTGTCAAGGGTGTGGGGATCTCAGGCCTTGAATCCAGACTAAAGAGAATACTCTCTAACCTAATTCCTGCAGCAGAAATAAGAATTGAGGGAAGTAACGTAACTATCTTAGTGCCTAGGGAAGATAGGAGAGCCATAAAGAAAGTAAGGAGGAAATTAAGGAAGCTAGAGAGCGAATACGGAATCAACATAAACGTAAGGATAATTTAGTTATGAGGTCCCCTACCTTAAAACAAGTGTTTAAATGCCACACACCAACCTAATACACTAGGTGCTGACATGGGGAGAAGAAGTAGAAAAAGATATAAAAAGATTGTGAGGCCCCAGAAACGCTTACCCAAGGTCTTTCAGTGTCCCGTATGCGGGTTACCTACGTTAATCATAGATCTTGACACCTACATGGCGCCAGGCGGTTCGGAAAGGAAGAAAGCATCAATTAAATGTATGAACCCAAAATGCGGGTTAAGGGCTGAAATGACAGACTTACCGACAATATACTCTGAGGTCGACGTGTACTCTAAGTTCCTAGATGCCTTAGATAAGGGAGAGGTTGAAGTATCTTTCGAAAGAGAGGGTGAAGAAGAGGGTGAAGCCTGAAGAAAGAATTAGTGTGCATGAATATGTCAAGAAGAAATTAATGATGGGTGAGAAACTCCATCTTACACTAATAGATCCAGATAAAATCATTTCCACTAAAGAACTCCATGAGCTCGCATCACCTCTCGCTGAGGCAGGAACTGACGCATTCCTTATTGGTGGGTCCGTAGGTATTTCAGAGCACGAAATTGATGGCGTCATAAAAGCATTAAGAACATACGGCCTGCCGATAATTCTCTTCCCAGGTAACGTAACAGGGATCTCAAGACTCGCTGACGCAATACTTTTCATGAGTCTCCTAAACTCCGACAGCCCTTACTACATAATTGAGGCTCCTGTGCTAGGTGCACCACTAGTCTACAGATATGGGTTGGAGCCCCTTCCGACAGCCTACATCATAGTTGGTTATGGTGGTGCAGCAGGCTTCGTAGGTAAGGCGAGACCCATACCCTACACTAAACCAGACATAGGTGTGGCGTACGTTCTTGCAGCAAGATATCTGGGTAAGAAATACATATATCTTGAGGCAGGTTCTGGGGCCCCAGAACCTATCCCTTCCGAGTTCGTGAGTAAAGCATCAATGGTTAAAGGAGATACAGTACTGATAGTGGGGGGAGGCATAAGAACTCCTGAAAAAGCTGTGGAGATACTGAAAGCTGGGGCGGACGCCATAGTTACTGGCACCATAGTTGAGGAAAGCCCTGAGAGGGCAGTAAGTATAGTTAAGGCAGTAAAGAACCTTAAATCAGAACCCAAATGATTTATTCATGTAATACGGGAGGATCACCAACTCCATCACCAACACAACTAAACCTCACCCGCTTACATACAATACTAACTTAGATTCGCGCTGATTTTGTTGGGACTGAACCGTAAGGAAGGAAACTTCATTAACTCACTTAATCGCCACATTACACTAATTATCTGGTGATGGATTACGAAGGTCGCTATAATGGGTAGGTGGAACGCCACTTGCGGAGTTAGTCTTCACGCAGAAATTCTTGGCAGGGAATTGGTTAAGCTTGGCCATAAAATAATTCTTTTCTCACCCACACTAACCTCAGCAAATAAGGACTGGCATCATAGGCACGTAGACATAGATGATGAAGCATGGGTTCATAGGGTATATGAAGAAACGGATGAGTACACATACCCTTTCGGTGGTGTGGTAGATACTGAAGCAATCCTGAATGAAGATTACGATATCTTCGTTGTTGAGGCGTACAATAGGTTCCCCATTAACGAATTCCGCAAAATAAGTGCTGAAGTCAGGAAGAAAGCACCTATAGTGATGGTGCTTCATTTAGGATTCATTAGAGATTTCGAACCCCTTGCTGACTTAAGGTGGGATGCAATAACAGTGTTTGACGAGAGATTCATTAATGAGGTGCTCAAGCCCTTCGGCGAAGCCGTAGTGAGTAAGGCAACAATCATACCGTACCCTTACGCAGTGATTGAGGGGGTGATTGCTGAGAGACCTCCTTTCGCTGAAGGCAAATTACTCTTCATAACTTACGGTAGGCAACCGCCGGAGGAATACATAGATTACGTTAGGGCTTTAAGAAAGCTTCAGAGCAAGTACGATATCGTGTACTGGATTATTAGGAGTGATGGTGAACTACCTTTCAAGGATGAGTGGATCCATCAATCACTAATGAGGCCCGACATAATGCATCTTCATAAATATGTTAAGGGTGCCGATATTCACTTACTTCCTAAGGGAGAAACGGGAGGTGTTGTTGTCTCATCAACCCTAAACCAAATTCTTTATGCCGGCATACCTACTGTGGTGCCGGACACGCGTTACTTTGAATACATACCTGTTAATGAGTTGGGCTTCGGTGCCGTAGTTAAGTACCGTCAAGGAGACACCATAGACCTCAACAAAAAATTAATTGCGTTAATTGAGAGAAAAGAATTAAGGGATGAAGTATCCAGGGAGGCCAGGGCTCTAGCATTAAAAAACAGTGATGAGATCATAGCTAAGAAATACCTGGAGCTTTTCACTAAGCTCCTCGCTTAATGAACCTTCCTCAATAAATCCTTCCTCTATCTAGCTCACCCATTAATTCCTCAAGCGATATCATAGCCAAACCGACCATGGAGTCACTAGCCCCATAAGATAATATCACTGTGTCCTTACCTATCTTGACCGAACCACAAGGAAATATTGTTAAGGGCCTATCACCTGCTAACTCATAGTGGCGTCTGGGCTCCATAATGTAGTGCGGAGTTATTGCTTCAATCGCTAAATCATGCTTAGATAACTTAAGCAATAAAGCAAAAACCCTATACACAACCTCATCCTTATCTACGGCATGCACCAAAACGATCACTCGGTCCTTACCCACATCTATTGGGTTGGAAGCCCAGCCCAACTTACTTTCGAAGCCTGCTGGCTCAAGAACCTTGAAGGCATTATTTATTGAGACTTCCTTAATACCGCTACCATCATTCCTTAATTCCTCCTCCCTAAGCAAACTAACGAACAAGTGGAAAACATTTTCAACAAAGTGGGGTCTATGGAAAACAAATAAATCGCTATTCCCTGTCTCATGAAGGAATGCGTCCTTATTACTTACGGCTTCCGGGAACTTGCTTCTGTCAAGAAGGAAAACAAACTTCTTAACCCATGCCTTACGGCCTTCATCATACATTGCCGTAACCGGCAATGTGCGGTCCCTAACAGCCCTCGGATTAAAGTAATCAACGGTTCTTCCCGTGTACGTCATAAATAACTTCCCCCTTAATTCATACACTCTTGGGTCCTCAACACCCCACACATCATACTTTGTTGAGGGATACACAACTATCTCGCTCGGGTAGTGATTGGTGTTGACGTAACCGCTGAACACATCATCAAGAGATAATGTCAAGCGAGCAATATAGCTAACGTACCTATAATAACCTATGATTATCCTTGGATAAAGCTCAAGAACGTCTAGCGACCTAGAGTAATGCAGTCCCGGATTGAAGGCAGTTACTGGGTTAGCTATCGGGTAATTATGAAGCATCATTCTGTCAGGACTTACAACACCAGCCCTCACAACAATATCGTTAGTTTCAGGTTTCCTAAGCCTTAAGGCTTCATTAAATCCCTCAATAACGGAGTAATAGCTGGGTTCTGACGCCATCAAAAACCATCCAAAACCGTAACATAAAAGGAGTTAATAATTATTCCTACTCTATGTCTGCCCTAACGCTCGAGAAGAAAATTAAAAACCCTAAGAAATAATTCTAAGGAGAGCGGCGGTCGTCTAGCCTGGTCTAGGACGCCGGCCCCCCAAGCCGGCGATCCCGGGTTCAAATCCCGGCCGCCGCACCAAAATAAGGCACGAACTTATTTAGCAAATCCATAAAGAAGTATAGGGTGAATTACTATCATGCACACACTAAGATCCTTTAAGGTATACCATGGAGGTACTAACCTGTTCTTCGGGTTAGGCAATACTGAGGAGTTCTCTAAGAGCATTAGCGGAAAGAAAATATTGGTGGTTACTGGCCGGAAATCGGCCCTCATTAGCGGTGCATTACCAGACATAGAAAAGCTACTTAAGGAACGGGACGTTGAGTTAGATGTGGTTTCGGGCATTAAGCCCAACCCAGAAATAAGTGATGTTGAAAAAATTGTCGAGGCCTATGACAACCACGACGGGTTACTGGCTATTGGCGGCGGTAGCGTAATAGATACCACCAAGATAGCTAGGTTGGTTTTGGCTTGTGGTGGTGAGGTCAAGGAATACCTAACTGGCGAGCGAGTTTGCACACAACTACATAAAATACCTTTACATGCAGTTAACTTAACCCATGGTACAGGAACAGAAATAGATCGTTTTGCTGTAGCCACAGATCCTTCCACCACAATTAAGTATGGTGTTAGTGCTGGTTACCCAACAACAGCCTTAGATAACGCCAAATACTTGGTTACATTACCGAATGAACAAACGATATTCACTGCCCTTGATGCCTTCGCCCACAATTATGAGGGTGCAACAGCAAGAATCACTGGACCATACATCACGTTATTGGCTGGTGAAGCCATAAGCAAAATAATTAATTATTTACCTGAGGCACTTAACGAACCTAATAATATTGAGGTAAGGTACTGGCTACTTTATGCGTCGATGCTTGGCGGAATAGTCGAGGATAATTCAGAGTGCCACATAGGGCATGCTGTAGAGCATGTCCTCAGCGGATACAACCCCAAATTACCGCATGGTGCAGGACTAGCGATACTTTATAGGGAGATGCTCCCACTAATGTATTCTGCAGAACCTGAAGGAGCTTCGGAAGCTCTGAAGGGCCTGGATCCTGGTCTGAGACCAAGGAGGGAGGATGCTGAGAGAGCTCGTGAAGCCTATATTAATTTCCTGGAGAAAATAGGTTATGACGAGGCCCTAAGCACATACGGTTTCGGTAAGGACGATGTGAGAAGCATTGTCGACCTAACCTTCAAGCAGAAATACTATCGTGACTGGATCAATATCTCGCCAGTAAAGTTAACGCCCGAGGAACTTGAGGAAATACTTCTTAGGCTTTTGTAATTAGTTACTTAATAGCCCTATCGCACAACTTAATTTTCCTTAAATCGCTTTCATTAAGTAATAACTCCCTACTAAGCAAACGCTTTAACTCACGTCATAATGAAGCCTGAAACTATTGCTACCTAAGGAATCAGCACCTTTAATTAGATCTTCCCTACCTCCTCAGTGTTTCTTACGTGTGTGCCCGTGCAAGGCACCGCATTAACTCCTTCAATGCTTACGATCCTGTATTCTCGGGCCTGAGGTAACCTACTGAGGTTAGGTGCCCCCACTACTCCATTCCTGAGCTCATCACTACCAACGAAAAATGCTTTAACAGGTAAGGATTCCTTAACTACTTTGTTAGCTATTTCCTCCACCCGATTCAGTTCCTTCACTGATGGTGGATAATCCTCGTAAATCACGTAAGGGTTAGGAGGACCGTGGAAAGCCCCTAAAGTATTAAGTACGTGCCCATAAACTTCAGAAATAGCATAATCTATTATATGCCCAGCAGTATGTATCCTCATGACCCTATACCGGCGGTCCCAATCCAAGAGGGACTTAACCTCAGAACCTATTTCCGGAATGTTTCCCTCCATAACCCTTCCGTAATGAACTAAAACACCATTCACATCAATAACTTTCCTGACCTCAAACCTTAAGCTATCAGCAACTAACCAACCAACATCACTTGGCTGGCCCCCACCCTTAGGGTGAAACACCGACTTATCAAGAATAATATAGTACTTAGTGCTTCTTTCACGCACATAATCCATTAGTTTAGAACGAAGCACCCTAACATAGGGTTCCAGAAGATACATTTTCTCCGTTGGATTCTCACCTGAGATCCACTCTTTTATGTTAACCATTAAGTCCCCTCAAATAATATCCTTAGAAAATCAGGTTAAATTAGGTGATCACTTACTGACTGCTGCAATAATTTAAGAGCATCTTTAAAGCCTTAGCTAGAGGGGCTCAAATCTGGATCAGGTTCTCGGTCTGAGTTACGCTGTTGGTGCAGCAGTTGCTTTCTCAACCGCCTCAGTATTTATTAAGGTATCATTAAGGGATGTAAGAAACCCTCTACTCATTAACGGTTTAAGGGCTTTGTTTGCTTCCCTCATTTATGCGCCTGTTCTTTCCTTATGGGGTGCTGGCGAATTAAGTTTAGAGAGCTTCCTCCTGCTCCTTGCTTCAGCCGTTATTGGGCCTGGCTTAGGCGATGTTACCTTCATACTCGCAATAGATAAATTAGGTGCAGGGCCTGCCACAGTGCTAACCTACCAGTATATACTGATAGCTCAAGTCCTTAACGTCATATTCCTTCATGACTTAAGGGGAGCCATAGCAATATGGTTGACTCCGCTTGCCTTGCTTGGCATGTACTTAATGGTGAGTGAGGAGGGCTTCAGGAAAAATGTAGGAGGTATCGCCCTATCTTATTTGGCTGCATTCAGTTGGGCAATAAGCACACTCCTTGTTTCCGACCTAGTTAATAACTACCCACTAACGCCCACTCAGGTGGCTGGCATCAGAGTACTTATGCTGGCAGCAATACTCCTTCCCTTATCTAAAGGATTTGGGAGGTTAAGCGTTACTAGGAAAGCCATAGTCGTTATCGCTACCTCTGGAGTTATTTCGTACTTCCTTGGATTCATAATGTTCACTGAATCACTACAGTATTTAGGAGTAATGATTCCTTCCCTAGCAACCTCCCTCTCACCCATGCTAACGCAAGTAATGACCGTGAAAATACTTCATGAGAAATTAACCTTGAAGAAAATCGTTGGCTCTATACTCATTGTAACTTCGTTAGCGATAACTGCAGCACTCGCGAACACCAATATATGACGTCATAAGTCAAACAAGCTAACAACTCATTACCTAGTGATTACCTTCTGAAACTTTATTCTTCCCGTAACCCAAGTATCCTGAGGGAAGCAATTAGTGAAGCAGTCCCTACTAATTACGTTATTGATTATCTTAATTGTGTTAGCAGTCGCTGGAGGTACCCTAACTTACTTCCATACCCCTAAAGAATCTGAAAGCAAAACAAGCACTATACTCCCGAAACCCTCTACAGCATCCGCAACAACATTGTCCCCAACGACAACAACATTAATGACTCCCTCACCTAACACAACAACTACCGTAGTAACTGCAGTGTCTTTCTCTCTTATGAAGAGAGTAATCACTACATCAATAAAGGATTCAATAATAACGTACACGGAATGGAGGTATTATTCCAAACCTTCCCTAACCACACAAACAATCAAGGCACTTAAAGAAAAAATAACTAATGAAATCATGAGAACTTATAGCGGCATTAATATAACTAACCTAAGCATAAGCGTCTACCCCAACAACACGATAAAAATAGTGTTTGCGGTATCTGGTAAAGTATGGTTAAGTGGTAACGAAAAATACGCTGATTTCCTTTGGTTACTCACTCCCTTAGGGCTTGATTTTATTGAGAACCACTTTAATGAGACCAATCATGGCCTATACTGGGTAGGCACCCTAAACAACGTAAGCACTGAAATAAATGTTTTACTACCTAAGCAAGCAACAGTATATAAGGCGTGGGGAAATACCGTAGGACATTGTCACGGCCACGTATGGTGGCCGACTAAGCCTTAATATCCTAATTAAAATCCTGCAACAAATAAACATGGAATCAATGGCTAAGCTTAGTTAGTGGTATCTCCACCGTGGTTTTTGAAATAAATATTTACTATGGTTTTAAGGCAAATGAATAAGAATTCCTAACACTGCTTAAAACTTTAAAAGAAGGTTTATAGAGGGTGTTGGTGTTTGGGTGATTTGATAAATGAGCTCCGCTGGAACCCTCTTTTAGGCCACTGGATAATTGTTGCGGGCCAAAGAGCTAAGCGGCCATGGAGGCCCTCCACCGCTGGAGAAGGATGTCCTTTCTGCCCCGGATCCCCTGAGACAGCCCCTTACGGCGATTGGGATGTTCTTACATTACCTAACAAATACCCTGCGTTAATCCCTAATCCTGAGGAACCCGAGCCTCCAGAACCACCCATATATAGAAATATGGCTGCAAGAGGTTATTGTGAGGTCGTTGTTGAGACACCTAAGCATCAGGGAGACCTCCATAATATTGAGTTAGAGCACCTGGCTAAGGTTGTGAGAACCTTCATTAAAGAGTACGTCAGGCTCTCATCAATAGATTTCGTGAAGTACGTAGCCATATTCAGAAATAAGGGTAAGGAAATAGGTGTATCATTAACTCATCCACACAGCCAAATATATGCCCTTCCCTTCATTCCTCCAAGAATTCAGGTCGAACTAAGGAACTTCAGAGAATATTATGAGAAGGCCGGCAAATGCCTCCTTTGCGACATCATGGATAAGGAATTAAGCTTAAATAAAAGAATAATTTACGTTAATAACTCATTCATCATTATCCATCCCTACTATGCTATGTGGCCCTACGAACTGCATGTTTATCCGAGAAGGCACATAACAAGCATTGACTTCCTCAATAGGGATGAAGTCACTGACTTAGCTGACGCGTTAAGGGTCGCGACAGTAACATACGAGAACCTATTTAATAGGGAAATGCCTTACATTATGGTTATGCATAACAAACCCAGTGATGGAGGAGAATACAGCTACTACCACTTCCATATAGAGTTCTATCAGCCCTACAGGGAACCCGATAAACTGAAGTATAGAGCTGGTGCAGAAACGGGTTTCTGGGTCTTCACTTACGATGGGAACCCTGAAACTAAGAGGGATGAATTAAGGAATGCCTGCAGTAAAGGAGTCTCAAGAATTAACGCATTAGGTGGGTGCATTGGGAAGTGAGGGGAAAGCTAAGGTGGTTGATGATCTAATTAATGAGTTCATCAATCTATACGGGTCAGAGCCTGAATTAATTGTGAGTTCTCCTGGAAGGCTTGATTTCCTGAACACTCACCAGGACTATAAGGGACTTCCAGTAGTTTCGGTAGGGATTAACCTAAGGACTTACGCGGCCTTCAGAAAATCCTTAGGGGATAAGGCCGTCATCCAGTCATTAAACCTTAAGCTCCTTGGAGAAGAATACCGTGATGAATTTAGGCTGAAGGAGCCTTCCTTACTTAAGGGGAGATGGTTCGGTAATTACTTAAGGGCCTCCATCATTGCCCTCAAGAATGCTGGCTTTGAAGTTCCTGCTTTCGAAGCACTAATATGTAGTGAAGTACCCATAGCCGGCGGCTTAGCAAGCAGCGCAGCATTAACAGTTTCCTTTATTGGAGGCCTAAACGCATTACTTAATGCAGGATTAAGTAAGAAAGACGTTGCTGAGCTAGCGTATAGGGCTGAACATGACATAATGGGGATACCTTGCGGTAGGCTTGACCAATACGGTTCTGCCTTCGGTGGAATCATAAAGATAGAGACAAAGCCTCCCTACAGGGTTGAGGAACTTCCTTGGATTAATGGGGTTTTCCTAGCCATAGATTCGGGAATAAAGCACAGCACTGCAGACATACATCCAGTAAGGCAGAAGGAGCTTTCTTCAGGCTTAAGGAGCCTCCTAGCAATGAATGACTTGCCTGAATCCCTTAAAACAAAGTTATCTGAACGTATTGATGAAGTAAAGTGGGAGGAAATAGGTCTGGAAGAGATAACTCCTTACCTCAACAGAATTCAGGAAATTTACAGGAGAAGAATACTCTTCACAATCCTGAATAACATCTCGACCAAGCTAGCCCTCAAAATAATTAAGGGATATGAACCCGCTTACACCGAGTTACTGAGTTTCTTGGGTGAAGAGTGGAGGGAATCTATTAATAAAGCCTTAGGAGCTGCAGACAATAAATTAGCCCTAATAGGGTTAATAATGAATTACCAACATCATTTGCTTCGCGACCTTTATGACCTCTCAATGCCGGAGCTAGAAGTGATTTGCCAGGCCTCAATCAGTGCTGGAGCTTACGGATGTAAGCTTTCTGGTGCGGGTCTGGGAGGAACACTGATTTCTTTAGCGCCCTCAACATCAGTGGCTGATAGGGTATGTCAGGAAGCAATTTCTGCTGGGGCAAGAAACTCCATGAAGGTCTTAATAGATGATGGCTTGAGGGAGGAGAAGCTCACCTAAGTTCTAAAGCCAGCGCCTTAGCAGTTAATTCAACAGCTTCCTTACTGCTGTACTTAGGGCTCCAACCAAGCGACTTAACTTTATCAATACTTAACCTCATGAACTTGACATCACCTAACCACCCACGACCGTCCTCAGTTCCTCCAGTGAAGACAAACTCTGGCTTAAGGCCTAACACCTTAGAGACTATCTCACCTATCTCTTTCACAGTTATCCAGTCATCATTACCTACATTGAAAGCATCAAAGAAATCACCGAGTCTCTCAGTAAGGAAGAGCGTGGCTTCAACAGCGTCAGTAACGAATAAGTAGCTCTTGCGTTGGGTCCCGTCACCCAATATCTCGAGTTTACTGGGGTTCTTACGGAGCTTCTTTATGAAGTCATAAATTACGCCATGCCTTAATCTAGGACCAACAATGTTTGCGTAACGGAGGGCAACCGCCTTAAAGCCGTAGAGGTAAGCGTAAGAACATATTAGCGCTTCACAGCCGGCCTTAGAAGCCCCATAAACGCTTATGGGCTTAATCACATGGGTTTCTGGAGTAGGTAATATTTTCGCGTCACCATAAACAGTGCTTGAGCTAGCGAAAACCACTTTCTCAATGCTTCCAGCCTTCCTAATAGCTTCCAGTAGATTGAAGGTCGCAAGCAAGTTCTCTTTGAAGTGAACCTCGGGCTCCTGAACGCTTAACCTGACTTCTGGGTTCGCTGCATAATGAAATACGGTGTCTATACCCTTAACTACTCGCTCAACAGATTCCTTATTCTTTAAGTCAGCCCTGACAAACTCGAAGTCCTTCCTGCCTTCATGCCTTGATAGGAAGGCGTAGTCACCACTACTTAAATTATCTATAACCCTGACCCTATATCCCCTAGAGATTAATTCATCAACTAAATGGCTACCGATGAATCCGGCCCCTCCAGTGACTAAGGCACTATTCATTACATTTACCGCCTACAATATGTTAGGACGCTTAAAACCTATTTAATGCATTAGGGGAGCAACACAATAATTTATGTTGCTTAACCTCATTCATTAAATAATTGATTGGTTGATGTAAATAAAATCCTATACGCCATAGTCAAAGCATTAAAACTTTATACATAATATTAAGGTGTGATGACCTAATGAAGGGTTTATGGGGGAGGATTCTAAGAATTGATTTAAGCAATAACTCAGTTAGGACTGAAACCCTGTCAGAAGATTTCATCAGGAAGTACTTGGGTGGAGCTGGTTTCGGAACAAGATTACTATATAAGGAGGTGCCAGCAAGAACTGATCCTTTAGGCCCTGAAAACAAGATGATAATATCTCCTGGTGTGCTTGTTGATACAGGAATACCTACGGCATCAAAGACCGCATTCAACTTCAAAAGCCCCTTAACCGGGGGTTACGGTAGGTCTATAGCTGGTGCTGAACTCGGCGTTCAGTTAAGGAGGGCCGGATACGATTCCTTAATAATTGAGGGCACTAGTGAGAAGCCATCCCTCATAGTCATTAGCGATGATGGTGCTGAAATAGCTTCTGCAAGCGAATACTGGGGCCTAACAATCAGTGAAGCCAGGTCTAAGGCACGTAAGGAGTACCCCGGATACGCTACTGCCCTCATAGGGCCAGCTGGAGAGAAGCTAAGCAAGATCTCAATAATTGATGCGGACGGTAGGCAGGCGGCTCGAGGAGGTCCCGGAGCCGTCTTAGGAAGCAAGAAAGTTAAGGGCATCCTAATTAAGGGAAGCAAGAAAGTGCCTGTAGCTAACCCGGATAAATTAAGGGAGTTAATAGGTTATTGGGCAAGGATCTTTAAAGATCACCCAGCAACTAAGGCAGACATGGATTACGGTAGCGGAGAATTTCTTGATTGGATGAATAGAGATAGAGGAACCTTCCCAACAAGGAACTGGCAGATGGGTTACTTCAAGAAGGCTTACGAGAGAGCTAAGAAAGAGGGTAGGGAGAGAATAGGTGTTGACCCATACAGCTGGGTACCTAAATATAGGGTGGGGAGAAAGCCTTGCCCAGCATGCAATAAACCATGCTCCCAATACATTAGGGTAGAGAGCAGCAAGTGGGGTACATTCGAAATCGATGGCCCCGAATACGAGACCCTATACTCTTTAGGAGGGGTTCTAGAGATAGAAGACATAGAGACCGTTGCCTACTTAAATAAGTTAGCTGATGATTACGGACTTGACACGATCTCTGCGGGCGTAACCATAGCTTGGGCTATGGAGGCGTACGAGAGAGGAATTCTGAATAAGGAGGATACCGACGGGCTTGAGTTAACCTTCGGTAATGGGGACGCAGCCGTTGAGGCAATGAGAAGGATGGGCGAGCGAAAAGGTAGGTTAGGTGAGTTACTAGCCGACGGATCGAGAAGAGCTAGTGAATTAGTTGGGAAGGGCACAGAGAAGTTCGCCATACATGTTAAAGGTATGGAGCTCCCCGCCTATGATGCACG
>JALWQN010000143.1:7752-11387 GCA_027083115.1 Desulfurococcales archaeon | reverse complement strand
ATTCAGGATGCTAAGCTGAAGTATTATGTCGCGCCAAGAGCAGAATGATAAGGACATCCTAAGGTCTTTACTTAGGGATTACTTTTCCAGGATCGAGCTTGAGTTGCCTGATGACTACATACTTAGGGAGTTTGCTTTCCAGGATTATCTCAGCGAAAAATACATTAGACACCTGTCATTCCAGAGCCTAGCCTCCTTGAGGGAGTACCTAGTCAATAAAACCCCAAGAAATTCTTACTACTCTGTAGCCATTTATAGGGACCCAGCTGCCACAACCATGGAAGACAAAGGCCTTATAGGTGCTGAATTGATGTTTGATATAGATTCTGATCACATAGAGGGGTGTGACGCGCCAATCCTTAAGCTTGGTGGGAGAGAACTCCATATAGTGACTGAAAAATGTATTGAGTTAGGCAAAGAACATGAGTTAAGGTTGTTGGATGTATTAATGAATGACTTCGGATTCTCAAAAAAGGAGATAAGGATATACTTCACAGGAAACAGAGGTTTCCACACCATAGTGAGACCTAAGGATGAGGAATGGCTTAAGCTAGGCTCAAGAGAAAGAAGAGAAATCATAGACTACATTAAGGGAGTAAGTTTGGAGATAAGTTTAATCTTACCTAAGAAAGCAAGAAACATGGATAAGGAAGGATTATTAAGGTCTGGAGGCTGGAGGAGAAGAATCCTAGTAACTAATCCCAATATTAAAGAAATAATTAATTCGCCAGAGAAAGTCATTAAGTCTGCTGTTGTTGAGATTGACGAGCAAGTGACTCAAGACCTTTCTAGGCTCATACGAATACCGAAAACAATAAATGGGAAAACAGGGTTCCCTGTGTCTCTGTTCAAAACAGAGAATGAGCTAATGAGCTTCAGATATGGAGAGCAACTCTCTCCGTTTAAAGGGAAAGCACTAGTTAAGTCATTAATTACTACACCAAAGTTCAAGATATGGAGCTACCAAATCCAGTTAGTTAAGGAACAAACAATGCTTTTGCCTCTTTCTCTAGCCATATGCTTAGGTTTGAATAAGGCTGTCCAATTACTTAAGGTAATGTAAGTAATCATTTCCTGCTGAGGTAAACAAATTAATTAGTCACTACTCCCTATTTTGTTAAGGAAGGGCAGGAAATGCTTCGTGAGTTGCTGAAGAAGGAAATAAGTTCCTCAAAACCCGTAGAAATCACTAAAGAAGAGCTCGAATCAATAAATGAGGAGGTTTCTCAAACTGCGGCATGGTGCAGCATTAACCCAATACCGGACACGTGCCTAAAGCTCTATAAATCTCTGGAGAAAGCCTTCAAAGGCCTTGCGAGAGGGCGATTCATTAAGTCGCACGGTCAATACGCCTCAGAATCGCTTGACTCGAGGCTTTTCCGAACGGCAGACGACATACTAATTAAATACTACAAGATCCTTTTTTCTGGCTTAGCTACTACCGATCTGGAAGTCCCTGTATTAATCAGGAGGAGCGTGGAAATAAGGGGTAAAATCAGAAGTAAGGGGGTTGTTACTTACCTTCATCTGCTGGAGGCTCTACTGATGGAGAAGCTGGGCCTTCTAGAAATACTAGTGCCTCTAGAGTAAATCCTTACCAAATATCACTTAATTTCGTTAATTTGCTGCCATCATAGATTATTCTTGGCTGATTGATAATGATGAAGCCTCATCAATTATGTCCTCAACCTCAGTTAATGCCCAAAGTATCGAGGGGCTTTCTGCACCGGTGACCCCATCAATCACTACCTTCTTTATGCTGCCTGAGCTCTCCTTAATTGACCCGATATAGAATGGGTAGTAAATCAGGCTTAATGAGTTAATTTTTCTAGAGAATATATGTATGAATTCCAGCAACCTCTCAACACTGATTCTGGGGTAAAGTGCTATCTTGCCCTTACCAGCTACGTCCGGAGGTTCACCATCGTGAAGTTTTGCGTTCCTGTTGCTTAGGAACTCAGCCACAGAGAAGTAATTCTCAAGCAATGACTTCCTGAACTCCAAAATATCTTGGTATATATCTACTAAACCCTTATGAAGTAAGTAATTAGCTACTGACCTTATTTTACCCTCACCCAGCTTAAGCTCCATAGCTATCTCATCCGCCGATTTGTAGTTGTCCCTAACAAGGATCCTCAGTATATCTAAGGCTGTATCGCTAAACTCAGAATAGCTTCCTTTATCGCTCAGTACCTTAACAGTACCACCTTCTTCATTAACTAAGGCACCCCTAATGCCTTCGAAAGATAGTTTAACTTCCCTTATCTCCTCACTTTCTTCTTCACGGAGTCTTGCCTCAATATGTATGTCCAGGAAAGGAACGTATACTAACACCACACCAACTAATTCCTTCTTTTTCTTGAGGAAACCCTTAGCAAGCTTTCTTAGTGTCTCTATGGCGACATGGGGCTCTATAACTGGGTGAACATGAAATATGTTGTAGCCTCCCTCAAACTCTGTTAACTTCACCTCTACGTCCTTCCCAACCCTCACCAAGTCCACGCCGAATCTCTTAGCAAGTTCATAAGCCTCTATAGCTATCCTTCCTGATGTAATAGCGACTATTTTATCTAGCTCTCCTTCCTGCTTCCAAGTGAAAAACTTCTCAACTTCCTCAGGGCCGATATCTTCGTTAATCACTATTACACCAAGCTTTAGTTCCACACCGCTAATGGGGGATAAAACCGCCAAAACATCTAGCTTGTGGGAAACGCCGCCAACCTCAATAATGAAATTCCTCCTTATCTCGAAGCCACGATTCCTTAGCTCCTTTATTACCCACCCAAGAATTCTCTTATTACTTGTTTCTGCTCTTACCGCTGCTTTCTGCATTCTTCCTAAGCCACCGTTAAATTACTGTAGATCCAAAACTTATAAATTGCTGAATATTCGGCTGAGCCTTCAGCCTGAACCATAGATTCTGGAGAGCGCTAAAGGAACTAACAAAGAAGTCAATGGAAGTAGAAGAACTAAAGAGACATAGCTTTGGGTGGAGAGGAGGCCAGCCTCTCTACCAGCTAAAGCAACAGTCATCATAACCTCCCCCCTTGGAACCATGCCTACGCCAACAATTATGCTCTCCTTATTCTTGAAGCCCAAAAGTTTTGCTGGTATGTAGCACCCCAATATCTTAGTAACGAAGCCAAGAATCACGATTACTGAAATAATGATTGCCGAGTGACTTAAGTTGACTGACATAAAATCGCTTAAGCTGAATCTTGACCCAGCAACTATAAAGAATAAGGGAGTGAATAACGTTATGAGGGGATAAAGCATTTGCTCCACCCTATGCGCTATATAAGTATGGGAAGAGAGTCCTAAACCGAAAGCATAGGCTAAGAGTATTGAGCTCAGCCTTAATTCCTCCGCCGTGAAAGCCAAAATCAATAAAGTGGCGAAAGTGAGAATAATTGTTGATCCTTCACCCCCTAAACGAGAGAAGTACCTATACATTTTCTTAGCTTCCGCTCGGGTGGCGTAAGCCACAGCAAACCAGGCCGCGAAAGCCAAGACCGTAATTTCTGAAACAGTTAGGCTCAACTCCGACAGGCTGCCTGCAGATAGGCCTAGGAGAGTGCTTAATAAAGCTAAACCCAAAACATCATCAACTACTGCGGCACCAAGGATTGCCTGAC
>JALWQN010000143.1:0-7742 GCA_027083115.1 Desulfurococcales archaeon | reverse complement strand
ATCTTACCTAGGTCCTCGAGCGTCTTAACAGTTATTGAGACAGATGTGGCCGAGAGACCTACACCCACAGCAAAGGCTTCACGAAAATTAATGCCCAAAATCATCAAGGTACCTAACGCAAGAAATAAGGAAGAAATAACGCCACCTAAAGCTATTATGCCTGCATCCTTTAACCCCTTAATGAATCCCCTTAAGGAACCCTCTAAACCAACATAAAACAAATATATGATAATTCCTAAGACGCCTAAAGAAACTGTTACAGAAGATAGGCTATAGCCTGTTAAAGGAATTAATAGCCCGACAAGTACCCAAGCGAAAACCTTGGGCTGACCTATTCTCTCAGCCAAGCTCTCGAAAACCTTAGCAACCAATAGAAGGATACTGACTTCAACGAACCAGATGATGTCGATCATACAGGTCCTCGCCCGCTAACTAAGTAATCAGTTATTTAATCAACCTAAAAACATTAACTGCCCAACCAAGAAAGCAACAGACGACATAATTTCCTTATGGAGCTCAAAATACGGTTCAACCAAATTATCTTTCAATTAATTAACTCAATACTAAAATCTCAGCTTTTGTTATCAATCCATTAGGTTATTCACTTCATTACTTCCCTTTAAAATAGTGTCCTAGCATCCTAGTCCTGATAAGCCTAGATCTAAAATAGTAATGTGTTTGATGCGTTATATTCGCAATTTATTTTAACCAAATAATTACCTTATGGTTTTTCTCCATATTCGTGGCAGGAAAAGCGAAGCAGCAGTTATGAAACCATTAATCAACCGATAAAATGTTGCCCCCACAACCTGAAAGCCAGCACTCAATTAGTTTGCCTGTCCTAGATTCCTTAATCATTAATTAGTAAATTCAGACGTTTATAATAAATCTGCGTAATGCATTACTTTAGAAAGCCCGAGACTTTCTTAAGTCCTTAGAAACTTAAGACAGCAACAATTTGGCTTGATTAATATCCACTAAGAGCTACTAGCTACTTTCTGGAAGTGCTCAAGAAAGAACTAAAGGCAGATAGCCTATAATCTCTTTGATCCTTTGGCCCCTAAAACAATTACCTCCTTAAGTTCCGCAGTAGTCATCACTCAGAATCCCCCACGTCAGCTCTCTAATAACTACCGTAACCTCATTAACTTCTTGCATGCTTCCCCACCAAGAAAATAATTAGGCTTTTCACAAATCAACTAAAATATCTGTAGTGATCAATTAATATCTAATTGGCTACGGACTTAGTGTTATACTATCTGTGGAAACCTTAGTATGTAGGTAATCCAACAATAACTTGCAAATCCCTAACGACCTTAGAAAATCATTCAAATCAAAGCAACTCTATAAAATCTTCATCAACCATTTAAGTGGCGGGCCCGCCGGGATTTGAACCCGGGACTGCCGGCTCCGCAGGCCGGCGCCCTATCCTGGCTAGGCCACGGGCCCAGAAGTTAATTCTTTTTGTGCTTTTAATGAAAAGAGCTTTCTTTACTTTATTGATTTATGGAGTGCTTCGGCTAACTCAAGTATTTTTTGCTTAGGGTTCGGGTGCTTCATTACTGCTGACGCAATTAAAACTCCTTCCGTTCCTAGCTTAATGGCTGCTTCTACGTCCTCACCCTTCGTTATTCCTGCTCCCGTCAGCACCTTCACCTTATTATTAACTTCCCGGATCTTGATTAGTGAGTTAGTTATTACTTCTGGTTTGGCTTTAGAGACAGGTATTCCTGTACCTATTAGTTCAGGCGGTTCAATGGCTATGGCTTCAGGATCCAATACAGATATAGATGCAGCTACCTTAGGTGTGTTCGCACATACTAATGTCCTTAGGCCAGCTTCCTTAGCTTTCCCCAAAATCACCTCTATTTCGTCAATCCTTAACCTATGTTCGCTGTGGTTTATCATTACTCCCGTAGCTCCGGCATCCTTAATCATTCCTACAGTGATGTAGCCTGTGTGTGCTCCATCACTAAAGGGATCGATATGTTGAGCGAAGACCTTGGCGAACTCAAGGGCTTGAGATATGGAGCTTATCTCTGTTGCTGGCGGAATAACGATTATCTCTACGTCATTTAAGTATTTAGAAGCTATCTCATCTGCTGCTTTGGCGATTTCTAGGGCTTTAGGCCCGTAGGCTGTTGGGTAAGCTTTATAATTAATTGCTAGCGTAAGAACCATGCTCTTCACCTTCTTAATTGTTTTGAGTCATGAGAGAATTTTATTTTAAAAATTATTCGTGAGTTAAGAGTTTTGTTTCGACAATAGGTTTCCTGGCTTTGAATTCTCCTTTAACCTCCACGAACCTGTCCTTCAATTTCTCAAGGACCTGAGGCAGTGTTGTGTACTCCATCTCTTCAGGCCCTAGCCTGTGAGGCATGAAGGGTCCGTGCCTCCTCATGTAGTCAGCTACATCCTGAGCTAATTCCCTAGCCTTATCGAAGGCAACGTCATCGAATAAGTCTGATGGACCCACTAACTTCCCATTCTTTAGCTGAAAACCTAAAGCTATTACTCTAGGCGGACCGTCAAATCTTGTTGCTTTCGCATACCTCTGAGGCACAGGCATCAACGGTCCATGGTGGGAGCCCCTCATCCAGCCAGCCACTAGGTGCGGGAATGTGAAGGGCTCCAGAATCTCACCTAGGGCTGGGAATCCTGACTGGGCCCTCACGATAGCTACCGGGTCGTCCTTACCTACGTACTTACCTGCTATTAGGTTAAGTCTCTCCACACTAACTACAGCAGCTATCTCATTGTCTGACTTTCTGAAGACTCTCTTAATTATGTATCTTGATGGGGTTCCTATTATTGCTAATAGATCGTACATTTCCTCAGGTGCTGAAAGCGTCACTGCCTTACTTTCAAAAACGTCGAAGACCTCGAACTTGAACCCGCCGTGCAGCCGTGGATCAATGACTAAGCCTGCAGTATTGAAGGGGTCAGCAAATATCTTATAGATCGGTAGGTTGTAGGCACCTGGTTCTGTCTTGTCAGCCATAAATATCACTATGGGTTCAGCCGGCCTCTCAACAATCTCCATCTCCGCTACTCCTGGCCCTAAACCCCTTACATTACCGGAGAAGGCCTCACTCAGAAGATCTTGGCCGGCTGCATAAAGTCCTAATTCCTTAGAAACCTTAGTTGCTTCCTTGAAGGCTGTCCAAGCAAGCTCATGTATTTCTGGCGAATCAACACCTTTGCTATGCGTCATTATTAACTGTAAGTCATCCCCTACGTGAGTGACGTAGAAATCAATTATTAGTCCCTTACTTTTTGCTTCAGCTAAAACCTTAGTTGCTGCCGCCATAGTATCAGGATGAACCACATGATGACCTGCTAACGAGCCTATGTCAGCTTTAATAACCGAGATGGTTGTTTTACGGCCTTCACCCATTAACTATCACCATAATTAGTTGGGTTAAAAGGTTTTAACCATTTAATCTTGCTTAACTTCTTTCTTCCTCAGTAACTTCCTCCCTCAATATAGAGTAATAGTATTCACCCATAGCTTTTTGCTTTCTATCTAAGTACGAACCTGGCTTATTGACTCTGGGCCTACCTGTTCTCTGATCTCTTCTGAAGGTAACCCCTACGTTCTTCAGGAATATATTCATTCCTTTCCTTAAGTCAACCGGCTTGTCTGCACGTCCTTCCTTACCAGGAATTCCCTCAAAAACCATAACTCTATTGGCCACATAATCTATCATCGCTATATCATGGTCAACCAAGAACGTTAGGGACTGCCTTAATTCACCAGCTCTCTTAATGGATTTTGCCACACTCAATCTCTCCTCCACATCAAGATATGCTGACGGCTCATCAAATAGGTAGATGTCTGCGTCTTTAGCTAAGGCGACAGCTATTGCGAACTTCTGGAGCTCACCACCGCTTAATGAAGCTATATCTCTATCAACTAACTTATGGAGCTTAAGCTTCCTTATGACATCAGTCTGGAACCACTCTGTCTGAGCTATTCCTTCACCCCCCAATTCTTTTAGGGCCTCACCCACTGTGCTCCACTCAAACTTCTCTGCCCTAATGTACTGAGGCTTATAACTTATCCTTAAGCCCTCAACCAAGATTTCTCCTTCATCAGGCTTCAGTTCCCCAGCAAGTAACCTTATGAAAGTGGTTTTTCCTATGGCGTTAGGACCTAGAATCCCTATCACCTCACCGATGTAGGAGTCGCCCTCCTCCACAACAATCCTGAAATTACCTAAAGTCTTACTCATCCGAGGCCAGGAGATGAAAGGCTTCTTTCGAGAAACTTCCCTCTCAGGAGCTCTGACATGTATGTGGAACTTGATGGGTTCCTTACGGAGCCGCATGTTTTCGGCAGGCAGAAATCCCTCAAGAAAATGGTTGATTCCTGAACCAACAGAATAGATTTTTGAATATATGCCGTAAGCTCCTGGCTCACCATAAACTATCGTGACCTTATCTGAGACATAGTCAAGAATGGTTAGGTCATGCTCAACAACCATGACGTAGGAGTTCCGGGTCGTTAATTCCCTTATTGCTTTAGCTGCCGACAGCCTCTCACTAACGTCTAGATAGCTTGAGGGCTCATCAAAGTAGTAGGCGTTAGCGTCCCTAAGCAATGCCGCAGCTATTGCGAACTTCTGGAGCTCACCACCGCTTAGCCTAGATACCTTATTACCCCAAGCACTAGTTAAGTTAAGTGAGCGCTTGACCTCATTAATTAAGCCTCTCTCATCAATTTTCTCAAGAACATCCTTAACGTATCCCTTCACGTACTTACGTATTAGGTCAACATGCTGGATCTTATGAACTATCCTTATCTCACCATCAGCTAACCTGCTGAAGTACTCGTAGAGCTCAGTTCCTCTGAACTTCTTAAGGACCTCCTCCCAACCGCCTTCAACCTCATAACGCCCTAAATTAGGTATTAACTCACCAGCCAAAATCCTTAATGTGGTTGACTTACCTATCCCGTTCCTCCCTATTATCCCTACAGCCATTCCTTGCTGAGGTATTGGCAGACCATAGAGCTTGAAGGCATTAGGTCCGTATCTATGAACTACTTTCTTCTCGAGCTCGTCAGGCAGATTAACTACCGTAATTGCTTCGAAAGGGCATTTCTTAACGCATATGCCGCAACCTATGCAAGCTCTCTCGTAAATGAATGCCTTCCCGCCTAAATCTTCCCTTAACTCTATGGCTTTACCGCCGCTCCTGTTTATGGGACAAAACCTAACGCATTCCTGCCTACATCTGTTCGGTTTACACAGGTCATGGTCAACTACTGCAACCCTAACCACCTTCACTACCCCTCAACATTCACTAAAGCTTTAATGGAAGCAACCCAATAAATTATTAAGCAATGATGAGTGGTGACGGCAGGGATTGATGACCGAAGATAACTCTCTGAGCAACCATACTTATTAAGCAAGTGATGGATTAAGAAGCACTTTAATGGAAACCTAATTCTTGAGTCCTTCGGGAAGGAGTAACTGAAGAAAGGGAGTTACCACTCTTCCTCTTCCCACTCTTCTTCCTCTTCCCACCAGTCCTCTTCTTCTTCCTCTTCCCACTCCCATTCTTCCTCAGCCACTGAGGACCCCTCAGATCATTGGAGTTAATTTAGGGATATAAGTCTTAACTCCTTCCTTAAGGAGGTTTTATGCATAAATTAGTGGGGCTTAAGTGATCTCTAACTTCAGGTAGGCTATCTTGGTTAAGACTCTCCTGAGAATATAGTCTTTACTTATTTTTTGTTGGTAGGGAGGTTTTAGACCATAGAATTTCAGGATAGAACTTAAGTTTGCGAAGAGACTAACTTCTTCCTTGCTTAGTTCATTAATGCATCCAGCGAGCTCCTTAAGACGTACGTAGGTTTTGGGGATTTTACTTTCCATCCTATATGACTTCAGCGAGTACATGACCGCTATATATGGTGGTCTTGAATAATTTCTTATATTATTTAGGCATTCCTTAATCTGCCTATTAGCGCAGAAGTGAAGGAGGTACTGAAGCCATACTTTCTTACTTATGTTGTACCCCTTCATAAAGGATTCGAAGGTCAGTAGGGCAGGTAAGTCAAGCTGTCGCCAATCAATGACTAGCTTTGCTGGAAGAACCTGAAAGAATTCCCTTGCGCTCGTTTGCTTAGGTACGTTATTTAGTGCCCTATCTTCATTAGTTAAGCAGTAGGACCTCCTTAAGTATTCCTCAATAATTAATGGCTGCATACTTCCTCCAATTATTTCAGGGAGTTCACCCGCCATGGCTGATAGGCACCCAATCAACTATGTCTCCAGGCTTCAGGATTGTGTTGCTTCCACCTAATAAGGCGGAATCAACTCCATTAATGAATATTAGGAAAACCTGCTTGATGTCTTCCCCTCTCTCATCCAGCAATACATTAATTCTTGAGTCTTCATGAGCTAAGGACTTAATTAAGCCCTTCAATGAGATCTCCTGATTTATTGGTACCTCAATCCTCTCAGTCCCTACCTTAAGTCTTAATTGGCCGAAAAACCTGAGGGTGATTTTTCCCTTAACCTTCTCCTCCAAGACCCTTCACTAAAGGTTAAGTTATGCTGGAGTTCCTTCACTTCGCTTCTGTAACTTAACTAAGTGAGTTAGGTAGCCAGCAATCTGGTTCCTTAATTTCTTGGACTTAAGATAAACGTACTTATCGACTAACTCCTTATTGAGCTCGAAATCGTCACTAACTTCACTAGGATACATTTCCAGCAAAGCCCTAGCAGTTCTTTTAATTAGGGATGGCCTTACCTTACCCATCCTTCAGACCTAATACTCATTCATATTTGGCGGTATTTAAGCAATTATGTCAGTTTCCTAAGAAAAGCTTATATAGAAGTGGATCTATTTGAATCAATGGGGTTAAGAAATGGCTGAAGGTAGAATGCCTGCAACAGCTGGAATTCCGGTTTTAATTCTTAAGGAAGGCAGTCAAAGGACCGCAGGGGCTGAGGCTTTAAGAGCTAACATGATGGCTGCAGTAACGATATCCGATATGCTGAGAACCACGTACGGACCTAGAGGTATGGATAAAATGCTTGTGGATACTTTGGGTGACATAACGATCACTAATGATGGCGCGACAATACTGGATAAGATGGATCTGCAGCACCCGGCCGGGAAGATGCTAGTGCAGATAGCTAAGGGCCAGGACGATGAAGTTGGTGATGGAACTAAGACCTCCGTAATATTTTCGGGTGAGTTGCTTAAGGCTGCTGAGGACCTGATCTCTAAGGAAGTTCATCCCACAGTCATCATTAATGGGTACAAGAAAGCCCTTGAGGAAAGCATTAAGTACTCTGAGAAGATAGCTAAGGCTATTGACTTAGATAATGAAGACGTGCTTAAGAAAATAGCCTCAACTGCCCTGACAAGTAAGGCCGTACATGGCGTTAGGGAGCACTTCGCAGAAATAGCTGTTAAGGCAGTTAAGCAAATAGCTGAAGAAAGGAATGGCGAGATCTACGTAGATATAGATAACATCCAGATAATTAAGAAGCATGGAGGTTCATTAGCTGATACTAAGTTGATTTATGGTATTGTTCTTGATAAGGAGGTTGTTCATCCTGGTATGCCTAAGAGGGTTGAGAAGGCTAAGATAGCATTGATTGACGCACCACTAGAGGTAGAGAAGACTGAGATCGATGCCGAGATAAGGATAAGCGACCCCGAAATGGTCAAGAAGTTCATAGAGCAGAAGGAGAACCTCCTCAAGGAGATGGTTGATAAGA
>JALWQN010000142.1 GCA_027083115.1 Desulfurococcales archaeon | reverse complement strand
AGTCTTGCTTGTAGTCAGCTACGTAGTATGGTCCTGTCCCTATTGGGTGGGTATGTAAGAATTTGTGTGTTGGTTCATTATCTCCTGTTCCTATGTATTTTGCCCATGCTGATGGGTTCTTGCCCCACTGTGCTGCCTGCATTGCTTGCAGGTATTTTCCTTGCAGGCTAGGTACGTTGTCGAAGAGGTATTTTGCGGGGATTATCATGGTGAATGGGTCGGCAAGTATGTTTAATACAGCGCCATAGGGCTTATAGAGCTTAAGCATCACTACGCCGGCTGTCTTACCGTTATAGCCGAATACCTGTAGTAACTGACTCATTGACTTGACCTCTACTGTCTTGCCATTATAGGTTGCGTACAGGCCTCCCTGCGATAGCAAGTTACTGAATTCCGACTCAGTATACACCTTACTAGCATTCATATCGAAGAACGTAGTAATCATCCATGAAGGATCAAGACCTAACCTAGCAACCCTCCACAAAGAGAACAAAACATCAGTAGCATTAACAGGATAAACCTTATGCCCAACAGGATCATAAGCCCTCAAACCAGACCTAATAACGAAGAACCACTCAGTACCATTAGCATTATGAACCCAAGCAACAGAAGCATCAGGAACAACATGAGACAAATCATTCTTCCAGTAAGTCACCAAAGTATCGCCGATCTCATGGAATATTTCCCAACCGAATGTCTCGTAGCTCTTGGCCGGATCAAAGCTCTGCGGCCAGCCTATCGTTGAAATGACTAACGTGGTTGCGTTGTTTACGTAATTACCTATCCCTACTGCAGGCGGGTTAGGAATTGGTTCCTCCCAGACAAGATCCCATCTCTCAGCAAGTACAGGATTATAGTATCTTCCCTTAACCCAGTTCCAGTAGTCCCTCACTATCATGTTCTGACCTAACCAGATGGAGGGCACTTCACGATTAGTTATTATTTCGACAGCCTGGTAGATGGCCTGCCTTATGTTGGGATCTATTTCATACCTCCCTGCCTGAATTAATGCGTCCAGTGTTGCATTCCTGTAGAACGACGGATCAATGGTCACGAAAGCAGTGCAGTTCTGAGGCGGTGTCTGTTTAGGCGATAGTTTATACTGGACAACAATTATTTTCTTGCTTCCACTCAGCGAGACTGAAGCTCCCTTACCTGCTGGGCCAACAACAACGTAGTAGTTTGGTGTATCAATTACTTTAGCTGAACTTAAGTAGTTGCTTACATCTGAAGCGCTGTTTACTTCCACGCTATTGACTGAATCGAAGTTCGTTCCTCCAAAAGCTAGTGGGCCGGCATAATCGTCGGGGTCGTTATAGTCCGGTGCCCAACCAATTATGTATACGTCGAATTCAGGTTTTGACGTCTTCTCTAGTAGCTGAGGCCATGAGAGTGCTTGGACAGCTACCTTAAACCCTAGCTGCCCCCAGTAGGTGGACAGAATTGTCGCCATCTTAGCTCTGTTGGTGTTCCCTTGGTTGTAGTATATGGTAATCACGTATTGGGATGGATTTATGCCTGATTCACTTATTAATTGCTTGGCTTTAGCTAGATTGAACGTGTAGTTAATGGTGTTGTAGGTTGTCCAGCCCATCATTCCCTTAGGTATAACGCCAACTAAAGGAGCCATAGTGTTCGCGTAAATTGTTTTCCATATTAGCGGGTAAGGTGTTGCGAAGGCTAGTGCTTCCCTAACTAACGTATTGTTGAAGGGTGCTTCTAAAGTATTGAACGTTATGTAGGTGATGTCGAAGGATAGTCCCATCCTCTGCTGAATTATCTTGAAGTTTCCTCTGGTTGTGTTGACCAATGCATTAAGCTGGTCGGCAGGTATGACACCAAGGTCGGCAACACCCTTCTTTATAGTTAGTACCCTGGCGCTTGCGTCATTCTGTATTAGGTAAAGCACTGTTTTGTGTATTGGTTTCTTCACGGCTGGTGTAGTGGTTGTGGTTGTAGTGGTTGTTGATGTTGTCGTAGTGGTTGTGGTTGTTGTTGTGGTTGTGTATGTTGATGTTGTTGTTTGTGTTGGGGAGGCAGGCAATGTTGTCGTGATCGTTACTGTTTTCGTTGTTGGTGAAGTAACTGTTGTTGTTATTGTTGATGCTGACGTAACCGTTTTCGTTACTGGCTTTACCGACGATACAGCACCATAGTAAGCCCCGAAACCAACAACAATACCAGTCACAATAACCGAAATTATGACAGCACTAACAACCTTCGAAACAGCCTTCCTCGAACCCATTAAATACACCTCAATTTATGCCAAAAAATATGCAATTTAAATTTTTTGCTGAATAATTCAATATACTTATGAAGCACCTAAATTAATCTCATCTAGTCAACAGATTTTTATTGGTTAATCAAGTGCATCAGTTAAAAAATAAACACAAGCAAAGTTAAACCTGACCAAGTACTGAAGTAATGGCTTAATCTTTATTTTTAAGAAACTAATTGAGGGCTACAAGGATACCTAAAGTTTAAGCCAACCTACCTAAGAAATACTTAAAGCTCAATGCTCTGTCCTTGCCTTAAGTAGCCGTAGGTGAGTAGTTTTACTAACTTGTACTAAAAATCTCTTTAGCATAAGCAGTTTGCTTTTGCAACATAAGAAGTCTTGAATCTCATTTACTTCCCGTTTTTCCTTATTTTTTGTATTATGGTTTTGTTCTCTGCTTTCTTTGGGTGAAGTTAAGTGGGGATTAACTTTACTCTGGTGAAGTTAACCCAATCCAAGCCTGCTTTCTTTATCCTTTATTCTCCTAATGAAGAGTTTTGTTTTTAAGGCTTTTAGTTAACGTGTTTGAGTTAATGGCTCCTTAAAGAGAATATCAGCTTTAATACTGAGGTAGCTAAATTACTCCTAAGTGGTTTGGTTGGAAATAACTGGCGATTTAGGTAAGGATAGAGCCTTGCTAGAGAGCATCTTACGTTGCTCTAAATGGCTTGAGGTGAGGACAGCTAAGCTATATAGGGTTCTTTCCTCAAGGGTGGTTGATGAGGAGGCAGCTGCATTAATGAAAGTAATTGCATACCAAAGTTGGTCACATGCTAAAACTATGGAGGCACTAATGAGGTTGTTTGGGATCCAGGATCTTGAGGTGCCTAATGAGGTCTGTGAGGAGCTAATGAAGCCGGTCGGTCCGAAAACAACCAAACTCATCAGACAACTAATGAGGGTTAAGAAGATCACTCCAGACAAGTACGACCAGTTAGTTAGGGAGCTTAGTTTCCTTGAATATGGCGTTGGGGAAGAAGCCTATAACAGGATATTGCTACCTCTCCTTAAGGAAGTCCTCAAGGACTTCATCATAGGTAAGGAAACCAGGAAAGGGAATGAATGGGTTATGAAGTCAAAAATAATTGATGCGTTAGTTAATGATATTGTCAGGCAAGAAGAACTCCATGATTTCCTAGTTAAGGAAGCTCAGAAACTACTACATCATAAAAGCGTTACCAACTAACTCAACTACATTTATGGAAAACCGAAAACAATAACAAAAACCAAAGAAGATCCAGATCTAGAAAACCAAACAACAGTTCGTTAGGATTCCTAACCCAGTACACCACTTTATTCACTAGGTCAGGTTTACCCAGCAGAAACCTTGAAGTTATCTCATAAGAAACTATGAAACTTATTTAAAGATCTTTTCATTGGTTAATGAAACAATACCATAGCATATCGCTCAATTCTTCATGAAAAACTAATTAAGAAAAATAATAATAAAATGCAGAGTCTCCAAAGATTAATTAAATTAATTAAATAAGGAGAGTTATTAGAGATCCAGGAAAAGAAGTGTGTTAGATATAAGTATCGATTAACTATCTATATAATTTTATTATTGAATTAGAGCAAATTGTGGTATAAAAATTAATTAAAATTCTCTACATAATCTTTTTAAATAAGTGAATAAATTATAAAGTTTTACAAAACATTAAAACCACCTTAGATCTAGATCATTGGCGGTTAGAAAGTATGGGTTACGGTTCCGAACGTAAGTCATAATCTAGTGCATGATCTAGTAGATTCGTTGATTGATTAACTTAATTTCTAATTGATTGCTTAAGTCTTGAAGAAATAATTTGATATTCTATCAACATAATTTATTTATAGGTCTGACAACTTGCGTATCGATCGTATCATCAACGGTTGAGAAGCTCAGAATATTTGGGAATAAGAATCCCTTAAGCTAGTGGGGAAGAATTTTCCATGTCTCCTAAGGAGAAGAGCTAGAATAATTTCCTTCCTTTTAGAAAGTGATTAACTTATGTATCTTACGTACATACGCAGTTATTAAGGTAGTAACGAACATACTATCGTGAGTCGGGAAGTCTGTAAGAAGGGCTTTATCTTGGGCAACTGGGAATAAAGTTCATCATGCAGGTTTTCTGGCTCACACTAATTCTTAATCCTGGTTTCAGCAAGGCTTAAGGAATCCTCAAATCCTAAAACATTATGAGGTATATCAATGAAGAGTAAATTAAGTAGGTATTAAGGAAAAATAAAATTGTTTTAAATTATTCTCGCTTTAGAGTTCAGCCTTACTCAGCGGGTTGCTCTCCTTCGGGCTTTTTCCCTTTCTTGCCCTTCTTTCCTTTCTTGGATGACATGGGTTATTCACCGGCGCCTTCCAGCGCCAACTGATATTGTTTTAAATGATTATAAGATGGTGTAAGTTTCAATCGGTGAGTTTCTCATTAGTTGGTTAGGATGAAGTAGTCTCTTGAGAACTGACTTTCTTGAGGAAACCTTTAAAGTAGTTTGCTAGTTATAACCCGTGAGGAGATTTTATCACCTCACACAACTAAAGTATAATGATATTGGTTTAGGGTGTTATTGGGTTGGAGAACGGGGAATGGATAAGTAGGGTTAAGACCGTTAAGAAGGCTGGCGTCATTAAGTTACTGACCCTCCTGAACTACAGATATAGCTTGAGGGACCTCCAAACGATGTTAGGCATTCCTTACCAGACATTATGGAAGTATGTTACCTTAGTTAATATGCCTGAAGAGAAAACCAGCGCAAAAATTGTTGACCGGATAGAGGAGCTTAATCTGCTAGAGAAGTTCGTTAGGGAGACTGTGGAGGAAGCACGTAACGATCCCTACGATATTGTTAGGAAGCCCGGGTTCCTTAAGCTCTTCACTATGATGGTTAAGAATGTACTCTATGATGTGAAGGTTGGGGTCATAGTTCCCATGTCTGAATACGCTTTAATGCTTGCTACAGCACTATCCTTGGAGCTACGCTGTGATGTTTGCCCAGCATTAGCTAATCACCCACTAAAGCGCTGGAAAGGATTCTTCACAACATGCTTCACAGATAACGAAAAACACGTTTCTGTTGCTGTCCCTAAGCATTGCCTGAAAAACAAAAACCGGGCTTTACTTGTGGATGTGGTCCTGCAGGACATGGATAAGATAGAGGCTTTCTTAGGTCTTCTTAGGTCAGCTAGGGTTGAGGTAAGTGGTGTTGCGGCAGTTCTTTCAGGGAAAAACGTTGAGGAATTTGTTAAGGGTATGGGTTTCAAATTCATAACTTTGCTATCCGGATAGGGTCATTCCTTCCTTTAGTGGTCTGACTCCTGTCAGCGTACCACACGTAGTACTCTTTAGGTTTTAGGTAAGCCACTATTCTTTTAATGCCTGGCAACGGATCGCTTTTCTCACCGCATGTGTAAACATCTACTGTGGAGTAAGAGTACTCAACCCAAGTATGTACCGCTATGTGGGACTCAACCACTAGAGCTATTACTGAAACCCCGCCCTTATCGCCGCCGAAGGACCAGCTCTTAAGATCTACTAACTCCATATTTGATAGGTTAGCTGCTTCAGCAACTACCCTCCTCAATTCTTTCTCGTTTCTGGCACGAGTTAAGTCAATACCGTAGAGGTTAGCGTAGTAGTGCTTACCCACAATACCTGGTTCATTCCCCAACCGTTTCCACCTCCCCAAACAACCATTTAAGGTCCGGAGGGTTAGCCCTCCTAACATTACGTTCATGAAGTGCCTGAGCTATCAGAGGAAGCGCTATGGTTGCATCACAATAAACAACGCGCTTAGATGCTTTAGGGTGGACCTTACCCCAACTAACAGCCTCCTCTAAGGTGGCGCCACTTAACCCACCCCACTGAGGTGCGTCAGTAGTGATTTGCACAACATACTTTAGGGGCTTGTAGTAGTCCTTAATGCCTCTAGCGTCGGCGAGAAGAGTCTGAGCTACAGTAACCAAGTTAACGTAGTCCTTAGGTACCCCACCACCAACATATATTGCTGAGAGGGATCTAGATCTTGACGCCAACTGAGTTATTTGGTGGAAGTCCCTAACCATATCCAGAACTACTGGGTGACCCTCATGCAACGCCAGCAAAGCCCCTATGCCGTAACCGCTATCAAGTAATGCTGGAGAAAACACTGGAACTCCTTCCTTATATGCGGCAGAAACTATTGAGTCAATCCCTAAGTCACTCAGGTACTTCCCGAAATAATTAAGGAATTCCGCCGTAGTGTATGACTTACTTTTAGGTAATGTTTTAATGAAGTCCTTAATCAGTCTCTCCATTTCCCTGTACTGCATCTCATCAGCAAAAACATCGTAGAACCTGTCGATCTTGTACTTCAGTAGCTCCTCATCATTAACTGATGGACTGCCTTTATAGTACTTAAATCCCATAGCCTCAAAAATATCTTCACTTATGTTAGCACCAGTCGAAACAAGAACGTCAATATATCTTCTCTCAATAAACCACTTAATGATTTGCCACATCCCTGCAGTAGCTAAGGACCCAGATAAACCCATGAAGATCAAGTTCCCTTTCTCCCGAAGCATGCTCAAGATAACCTCGTAGGCCTCGCCTAATGCCCTACCCTGAAACGCTGTGCCAACCATATCCTTAAGTAATTCATGCACGCTCCTGTCACGTATTGTGAAGGACCTTAGTTCCCTAACTAGGTACGGGTTGCTTCCTCCCATAACACTGCATCTCACTCAAACAAAACACTAGCAGTTAAAACTAAGCGTAAATACTTGAGAAGTTATGGCTAAAGAAATCTTTAAGACTGTGACGTAAGCTTAGAAGAAATTACGCATAAAGCAAACAGAATTGCTTAAGCAAAAAACATGGCTGTCAACGCTTCACTAAACAATTCGTGAATGGCTTAGTGCACCAATAATAAACTGCTTTAACGGCTAAGCGAACTATTTACTTCCTTAGCTATGCTAACTATTTTTCTAGCCACATCCATTGCTGTCTTACCTAATACTAACGATAGAGGTTCCTTACCATGCTCTCCATAATCGAAGATTACGTCAGGTATTAAGCCACCAAGCCTCTGAATTGATTTCTTAATTCCCCACGGTGTTGTAGCGCCTTCAGCCACCTTAATTTCTGGAGGTTCCTCTCTTCGGTCGAAGAAGCTCCACCTAAGCCCTAATGACTTAACGGCTTTCTCCACATCCTTATTGAAGGCTATGTTCCCAGCAGCCCTAACTTCAGGGTCGAAATCCATTACCGTAAGTATTGCCCTAGCTATATGTGAGGAAACCCCGAACTCAGGGTATGACTTAATAATTATGGTTTCTCTGTACTTCCCTATCCTGCCTGGGAAAGCAGCAATATCCTCGATTCCTTTAACGTAGGGCTTAGGTAGTGCCATCCCTAAATTAATGCAGACCTCAGGCACTAAGGGATTCACGTACCTACCATTAGCTAACAAGTATTTACTGGCCTCACTCAAATCCTGAATAACTTCCCACTTGCTTGCGGGGATAGCGATCCATGAAACAGGGTTCACGGGACCATGGCCAGAACCTAATTTAAGACCATACTCTACTGCCTGCACAATGAAGTTTTTGGCTGCCTTAACAGCTTCTGGAATCGGCCTTCCCTTAGCTAATTCAGCAGCTATCGCTGCCGAGAATGAGCAACCTGTACCGTGGGTTGTTGATGTATTTATCCTTAGTGCCTTTAGCTCAAGGAATTCACCCTTATAGTAGAGCACGTCAATCACATAATTACCTGGTATGTGTCCTCCCTTAACCACTGCAGCCTCAGCACCTAATTCCTCAACAATTGTTTGAGCTGCTTCACGAGCTGACCTAATATCCTTAACCTTAATGCCAGTCAACACCGCTGCTTCAGGAGCGTTTGGAGTGACCACAGAAGCTAAAGGAATTAATTCATTCCTTAAAGCCTCTACCGCATCATCCATGAGTAACTTAGCCCCTGACTTAGCTATCATCACGGGATCAACTACTAGAGGGAAGCCTAAGTCCCTGATTTCATGAGTTACTGCCCTAATTATGGGTTTAGTGCTTAGCATCCCTGTCTTGCCTGCATCAATCCCTAAATCCTGAGCAACTGCCCTAATCTGGTTCCTAACAGTCTCGGGTGGTATGTCATGAACGTCCCTAACCCCTAAGGTGTTCTGTGCCGTCACGCTGGTGACCGCTAAAGTGCCATGAACCCCTAAAGCAGCAAAAGTCTTCAGGTCTGCAGCCACTCCAGCACCTCCGCCACTATCTACGCCAGCTATAGTTATGGCTACTGGTAAGGGCCTAATCAACCTCACCACCCTCCTTAAGTATGTTTAGGGTGCGGAAGAAGACCTCCCAGAAGGGGTCCCTTTCAGGAACCCGTATCCTCTCCTCAGAACCCCCAAACCTCCTTAAGTAAACTCCTGACCCCTCAACAATCTCCCCAATAACAGCTGCTTCAATCCCTGCTTCATGAAGAAGGCTTAAGGCCTTCTTAACCCTGGGGGGTTTCACAGTAGCTACTAAAGTCCCTTCACTTATTGACGCATAAGGATCTATTTTCACACCTGTCAATTGAGAGAAAGCCTCAACAACCTTTCTAACGTCCTCCCTAATGAATAAACTCCCCTCATCGACAATAACCCCAACATTGCTTGCTTCACTTAAGTCGTGAAGAGCTCCCCAAACACCGTATTCTGTGGCGTCATGCATCGCGGTAACGCCGTTCCTTAAGCCGGTCTTAGCTAGAGTTAATGCGTCCTTAACCACTGACTGAAGCCAAAATATCTTCTGAGCCTCACGAGCGAAGCCCCTGCCGTATTTTCTTTCCAGCACCTCAGGGAACAACGTAGCAAGAATGCCTGCTGTCTCTACCGCAGGTCCTTTAGTCATTACTACCTTATCGCCTGCTGAAGCCATCTCTGGAGTAACGTAGTTCCCTCTCTGAGTAACCCCAATCATTGTAGCACCACCTAACATGGGATAGCCCACACCCTCATACCTTCCTGTATGGCCTCCAGCAATAGTTATACCTAAGTCACTACATGCCTTATGCATCCCTTCCCAAAGAACCTTGAGTTCCTCATCACTCATGCTTGACGGAAGGTTAAGATCTATGAAGAGGTATTTCGGGGGGACACCAGAAACTGAAACGTCACTAGCTAATATATGAATAGCGAACCAGGAGCTCCTCTCCCAACCATACTCAGGAACGACAAACACAGGATCTACCTCAATAATTAAGTCCTTATCCCCTAACTCAATAACGCTGAAGTCAACACCAAATTTAGGGCCCACAACTACTGAAGAGTCCTTAACGCCTAAGTTCGGGTAGATCACCTTATTAAAGACATCCCGGCTCACCTTACCCAACACATTACTTCTCATGATCTTACCCCCCAACCAGTTTTATGTAGATGTAGTAAAGAAATGAAACCAAGCAGAGAGTCGGTATCGAACTCCCCCCTAAGGAACTTAATTCAGTGAAGAAAGGCACATAAAGTCCCGGAATAAGTGCTGGATAAGCTAAAAGCATGTAAAAAACAAAACCAACCAACCAAATAAGTAAGGAACCTTTCCTCACATTAATGCCTGGATTAAGTACCTTATCAGGCACATAAACCTCCTTCCTCAAGATAAAGTCAACGATTATAATGGCCGTTAAGCTCACGAAGGCCCCACCAATAAGGATCAGGAACCACTCATATCCTGTGGTGGGGAAAAACAGAGCTAAGGCCGTGCCTAAAGCCCCAACAACAATTACTTGAAGCCTACCGCTTGCTTTAGGCCTCATATTCTTGAACGATATGGCAGCACTGTAAACGTCGAGGAATGTGGTAGTGACTGTCGAGAAAACAACAATCAGCATTGCAGGCACCCCTAGACCGAAGTAAGCAATAACACTTATTGGGTCGGACTTGTGAAGCAATGAATTGCTGAAGGACCCGAACAAGTAGAAAAGGCCGCTTGAGAGAAAATAACCAATGTAACTACCCCAGAGAGCGTTCTTTCCCTTCCCAGTGAACCTGCTGTAGTCAGCTATTAGGGGAGCCCAAGATACTGGCATAGCTATCACAAGATCTAAAGCAACCCAGAAACCCTGATTAATAACTAGGGGTGAATTAGTAAGGGATGTTAGCCCGTACTTGCTGAACAAAACATACCCTAACCACCCTGTGAGACCAAGCAATAAAGCTGCAGAAGCCTTCTCCACTTTTCCCCATCTTTCAGGGCCTATCAGGGACCAAGCAGTGACAAAAACACCCAGGCAAACCACCCAGAAAACATAGGAGCCTTTAATACCGTAAATCAGTGAGATATTATCCATAGCTAAACCACCCACAACTAGCATGACTGCGGTCCAGCCGATTAACTGCAGGTAATTCAGTGCTGAAACAAGATAAGAACCCCTTAAACCAAGAGAAGCTCGAGAAATCACCATCGTAGGGAGGCCTGTCCTCGCCCCCACATACGCGACAGATGAAAGCAAAGCGTTACCTACCGCATGACCAAGCAAGACAGCGATTAAGGCTGATTTCAAAGAAACGTTAAGAGGTGATGCAACCAGAGTAGCACCAGCCCAGAATTCCGCTATACTGATTCCTGCACCAAACCAGATAGCGAAGTTATCACTAAAATCATACTTCCTCCCTTCTTCAGGAACCGGCTCAATACTGAAGCCATAACTCAACCCTTAAGCCCTTTTTCTTAAAATAATTAAGTAATAAATATTTTCATAACTGAGTTATCAAATGAAACTTCATCCTTTGCGTCCTCGCCCAGATCCGGGAAAGTGTGTTCACGCTCAACATGAGTAACTCAGGGAAGAAGTCTTATTAGGCCTTACACCCTAATGACTTGATGTATGTTCCGGCATTCATTCTATTCCTGCACACTTCAGTAAGTAATTACTTAGTTATTGATTTAGTGAAGGAAGGCGATAATCAATGGTACAATCTTTTGGTAGGGTGGGGTTCTTTTGCTTACTGATGTTCCTCATCTTTATTTAGTTCTTATGCTTGCTCTCGGTCTTTCTTTTGGTGTGTTACTCAAGAAGGCTAGATTATCTCCTGCTTTAGGTTTCCTGCTCTCAGGCTTGACCCTAGGTTTCTTCCTGAAGTTGCCTGGAGGGTTAAGTAATACCTTATCCT
>JALWQN010000141.1 GCA_027083115.1 Desulfurococcales archaeon | reverse complement strand
TGTGCGAGGTACTGTCCCTTTAGCGCTATTGTGGAGGTTGGTAAGAATGAAAGTAACTAACGTGCTGATAGCTTCGGTTGGTGGTCAGGGGGGCCTGACGTTATCTAGGGTGCTCGCTATTGCGGCAGTAATAGAGGGCAAATCAGTAGTGACTGGAGAGACTTTAGGTATGGCCCAAAGATTTGGTTCTGTAGTGAGTTACGTCAGGATTGGTGACGAGGTCCATTCACCAGTATTTAGTTTGGGAGATGCTGACGTAATTTTGGGTTTAGAGCTTATTGAGGTGCTGAGAAATATTCACTACCTCAGGAGTAAGGGATTAGTTCTCTCAGCAGATGAATTGAAGCCCCCAGTAAGTTCCTCTTTGGGTTTAGCTAAGAATCCTAAGAGGGACAAGTTAATGAGTGAAATCACGAGCAAAGCGAATGAATTAGATGGTGATGTGATCTTCATTCCTGCTAGGCAATTAGCTGTTGAAGCAGGAAGTTATAGAGCGATGAACATGGTTATATTGGGGGCATTTAACTCCAGATTTAAGTTACTGAGTGACCCAAGTATTCAGGAAGCAATAATGCAGTTATTGCCAGGTAATAAAGGAAAAATTTCAGTAAGGGCCTACAACTCAGGTAAGGAGTTTTTAAATAAATAACCTTCCTATACTTCAGGTGCTCATAAAGTCATGGCTGGTTCAGAAGAAGTAATAGCGTTCTTACCTGCAGAGAATTTCCTTAATTTATCTATTTCTGGGACATATTGTGGGCTGAACTGCCCTTACTGCAGGGGTAAGTACTTGAGGGGGATGACGGATGTTTCGGACCCGGAAAGGCTTAAGAAAGTCCTGAATTTCTACTACATTAAAGGTGTTAGGGGTTACTTAATTAGTGGGGGGTTTAATAAGGAGGGATATCTCCTCATTAAGGAAGATCATTTAAGGGTCATAAGGGAATTCAGGAAAGATAAGGAAGTTGTTTTCTCTATTCATTTAGGTCTAGCTCCTGAAGAGCTAATTGAAGAGGTATGGAGCTCCGGAATTGATTACGTAGATTTTGAGTTACCCCCAAGCAACAGATATGTGAGGTACATGAAAAACTTACCTAGGAAGGAAGTGACTGATTACTTAAGCTTACTTCAGAAACTACTTGATTACAGCAAAGGTTTTGCGGTGCCTCACTTAGTTATTGACTCAATCATGGCTAGTCAGGATGAAGAACTCTCGATTATGAAAGCAGTCTCAGAGTTAAGGCCTACTCTATTTATTTCTTTGGTTGAGATAAGAAAAACACGAAATAACTTTGGTAGGGTTCATGAGGCCCTTAAGTTAGCTAGAAAACTATTTAAGGAGACTTCATTGGGATGCATGAGGCCAATAAAATTCAAAGAGCACGATAAGGTTTTCATTAAAGAAGGTCTCCTAGACCGTATTGCGGTCCCCAGACCTCAACTCATCAGGGAGTTAAGGCTTCCAGTAATTAAGGCTTGTTGTGGCATACCTAAGAACAAGTTCTTTCTGTTTCCGTTAATTAAGCATTAATTACTTAAGTCCACAAATTTTCTTCAAGACATTACTTAAGTCCTTTAACTCACTAATCACGTATAAGTTAGGTATTCTGATGAAACTGTTTGGGTCTCTCTGCAGGTAGACGGGGTACTTAACTGCTAAGAACGCATCCAAATCCCATTCACTATCGCCTACATACATTGCTTTACTTAAAGGTATATCCAGTTCTTTAGATAGCTTTCTAAGAACCCTGCTTTTATGTAATGGATTAACGACTTCTACACCTCCAGGAACTAGTTCGCCCTCCTCATTAAAGATCAGTTTATTAGCAAACACGTGATTGATTCCCAATGCTGACGCTACGTATTTAGCCAGTATGTCTATTCCTCCACTTATTAGGGCTATCTCTGCTCCTAACTCCTTAATGAACTTAATTACCTCAGGAGCTTGTTCATCTATATCAAGAGAAAGAAGAACCGATTCTATTTCCTCTCTCTTTATAGGTCTCCCAGCGGCCCTAATAATGGCTTCAGTATCTAACCTCATCCATTCCTCATAGTCTATTTCTCCATTACGGAACTTAGATGCGTTACCAGCTTCTTCAGCAGGCCCTAGCGACTTAAAATGAAGGTGTAAGGCTCTCCAAGAGGATCTGCATTTCGTTAGTACCCCATCCATATCGAAAGCAATCAGCTTCACTTCTTCACACATTTTTCTCTAGCCTCCTCCAAAATATCTCTTAATGCGTTAAGTACCTCAGGTATTGACATTCCATATACACCAGCCTTCTTAAGTGATTTTGATACTGCCTTAACTGCGCTTGATTGGTCAATGTCTAATTCAGTCCTCATTAACTCATCGATTGGTTGGGGATCTGTAGCGAAGTAATCTCCCTCAATCTTGATGGATTTAATTAAGCATTCATTACTGACCTCAACCTTAATCACAACTAACTTTGTGTTAGGGCTTTTCAGGAGCCTAACTAATGTGGTCATTTTTAGGGCCTCAGGAAAGTCCATTCTTTTGATGAGTATTTCCATTTTAGGGAGTTAGCTAAAGCTAGCTCTTCCTTACTGTAGGAGCCCTCAAATATATCGGCATTTAAGGCCTTACTGAATCCCTTAATTAGGGCCCTAATTACCTCGTCACGAACTACATCACGTCCTAAAGCTTCAGAGAGAGTTATGACTCTCTCCTTAATTGACTTCACTGATTTACTGCTTAACTTAATTCCGGGGACTTTAAGTGACTTAGCTAAAATATCTATGTTGGTTGCGTACATTACTGTACCGTGCTGCAGGACTGCACCCAACTTCCTTGCCTGAGCACTACCAGAGAATTTCCTTCCATCAATTACCCCATCATTAAGTGGCTTAAACTCGGCATTAACTCCTAAGTACCTAGCTGCCTTAATAACGCCCATAGCCAAGAACTCGAATGCTTCAG
>JALWQN010000140.1:2874-11569 GCA_027083115.1 Desulfurococcales archaeon | reverse complement strand
CTGAAACAATAACACGTAAGGAAACCACCACAAGAACAATAAACCATACCATAACGGCGACAACAACTAAAACAAGAACAATCCCAATAACCTATACCCATACCTTAACCTCAATAATAAACAACACTAAGACAGTAAGCAAAATACTAACTAAAACAATAACAGTAACTAAGCAACAGACAACTCAGGGGAACCCCACTACTAATGAAAAAGTTAACATGATAATAATTACAGCATTAGCGGTGGCTCTAATAGTGGGTTTGATAATCACCTTAAGAAGGAAGGGAATGTAAGGCTTTTAGGTAAGGACAACAATCCTTAACTATATGATATTGTCTAAGGCTATTCAGAGTCAGATAAGCATGATTTAAGGTAATAAAGCAATTACTTGGATAAGAGACCAAATCTTTTAAAGGTTGAATCAGTAGCGATTAGGGCTTATATGCACATGGCAGAAAAACAACATAGGTGAGAAAAATGTATGGATTAGAGAAAATAGTAAGGGATGTTTATCTCGAGCTTGAACAATTAGGTATAAACCGACAATTGTCGGTATTTTGCCCTAATAAACGATAGAATCTTTAACTACAGTTGTAAATCCCTATATGGTAATCGGTATAGGTTTTTCTTGTAAATAAGTTCCTTGAGATACTTACTAACCTTACTAACTTAGTTCACCTGTATCGATCATACCATGATGAAGCGATATGACTACCTTATCCCAGTAAGGAAGAAGTTCTTCGCTGCTCTAGAGCTTCTGCCTGGTTGCAGGATATAGCTGGGCAAGGTTGTCGAGTTGCTGGGTAATAGAAGGTTGGAGAGGAAGAACAACACGCATTAGGAGTTTACGAGAGTTATTGACTGGGTGTTGTGTCAAGCTAGAAGCTTAGTTGCATCCTTTAGTCCCCTATGTATTCTGTCATACTGGTTGTGGAGGCCCTAGCAGGATAAAAAGTTTTTAGGCTGTGTACTACGTAGTACTTGTGATAGGATGTATGCTTTGGTGAAGGTTACAAGGAAGTATCAGGTAACACTGCCTAAGGAGGTTAGGGAGAGGCTAGGTATTCGTATCGGCGATTCTCTAAGGGTTAAGGTTGAGGATGGGAAGGTGGTTCTGGAGCCTGTGGTGCCTCGCAGGAGGAACCCCATTAATGATATGCTTAATTTAATTAGTGAGTCAATTGACGTTGATGCCGTTAGGCTTGTTGAGGAATCATGGGATGAGGATTAAGGCGTATATCGATACGAACATCTATGTTTATGCAATAATACATCATCCAATATATGGTGGATTATGCACTGAGATTTTAAAGGGTATTGGTGGAGGAGCTTATGAACCTCATGGGTCAATCCTAGTGGCTTTAGAGCTCCTAGGCTCCCTCTCAAAAATAAACCCTCACGTCGCCAGGAGAGCAACAGAAGATTATCTATCATTAGGAATAACGTTACTGAACATAAATGAGGATATAGTGAGGCTGGCAGCCATAATAAATGAAGTAGTGAATGTTAGGTATGACTCAATACATGCCTCACTAATGCTTTTGAACGAAATACCTGTAATAATTACAAACGACCTCAGTAATTGGCGCAAGATTAGTAAGAACCTAGACAAAATCCTAGAAAAGATGGAAAAGGAAGGATACACAGCCTCAATAAATAAACTACAAGTAGTATCACCTAAAGAATATGAAGGGTGGAGGAAGGCTATGACAAAATAAATAATCCCTCGGCAATCAACTATCTCGTATACCCTATACCTCCCGTGATTGCCTTATGCCTATGTTGGAGTTATCGCAACACAAGTAGTTGACTCTATTACTAATTAGGTGTATTAGATATGCTGTTTGATAGGAGACCTAAGCTCAGCCGTAATGACTTCTACGATAGAGAGGAGGAGCTTAGGCTGCTCGTAAGGGGTGTTGAGTCTGGTGAAGGCCTTATAGTGGTTTATGGTTTGAGGAGGCTCGGTAAGACGAGCCTTAAAGCATAGGCTTCAACATCATCAGTTATGATGGAATTCACTAGTTCTTTAATGAGCTTTATGTATTTGCGGTTTACTGCAATGTTTTGATTATTGATTAGAATGCTGGATGGCATCTTACTCCTTGCTTCATGCATTGATTGAGTATTTGTTTTTCTACCTGTTTCCTCCATTCTTTGGTTGTTTGGGGTAGTGCTGGCTCACCATAGATCTTGCTGAGGCCTTTAGTTAGGGGTTCCTTTATTTCTTCCTTTATTCTCAGCCAATCGTAATAGAGTTCGGAGTTTGTTTGTTTAGCTAACTCAATAATTTCATTTATTTCTTCCTCATTATCGTTTACTCCAGGTATTATTGGTCCTAGAAATATCCATGTCTTCACGTCCTCCCCAGCTATTTTCTGTAGCGCTTTAGCTCTTGATTTTGGTCTGGGTGAGTAAGGCTCTATTACCTCAGCTATTCCGTTGTTTAACGTCGTTATGGTGAAGCCCACCTCAACCATGTCCTTATGTTGAGTAAGTATGTCGAGGTCTCTGAGGATAAGGGTGGATTTAGTTTGAATATCTACTAGAAATCCCGCTCTAAATAATATTTTTAGTGATTCCCTAGTTAATTTCTCTTCAGCCTCTATAGGTTGGTATGGGTCAGTGATTGTTGATATGCCCACAACCCCTTTCCTTAGCCTCATAACTTCAGTCTTTAGTAAGGGGATCAGGTTTTGCTTTATGTATATGACCTTACCCCAATCCCTAACTACTTCCTCATACCTTGTGTATGACCTACCATAGCAGTAGATGCATGCATGGTAGCAACCAATATAAGGGTTTAACGCGTAATCAATGTCTGGAAGGCCTGACTTACTTAAAGCGTTCCTTACCTTAATCCTAGTATACTTAACGCTTTTCTTTCTTAATGAACTCATAAAGGCTTCTCCCCTTACCATAGTTTCTTAGGATATAGGACTTGCGCCACCAAATATCTACAGGCACCCTAGTCACTTTCTTAAGGAATTCCTTGACTTCCAGCAAGCTTGAGAACTTCCTTGGCTTCTCCTTAAATAACCTCCTAAGAAACTCTCTAACGAACCACACACCAACAGGTATATTGAAGCCCTCATATATTTCTCTGTAAAGCATTACTGTAGCTTCCCTCCTTAATCCATTAACGAGGTGCTCAGCTACAGCCAGTTTTGAGGCGTAGTAGCACCCTCCTATTGAGGGGTAGGTGGTTCTTCCTTTAGGTCCTTCCCAATCACTTTCTATAGAGACCTTAGTTCCTTCAGTATTCCAGGCTGAGCCCGGGAACCAGGCCTCCATCCACTCAAAATTCCATGGACCCGGCATCAATATGGCTATAAATAAGTTATCGTATCCGTACCCAACATAAAGAAGGAATTCATTAAGTTCTTTAAGCTCCTTAACCCTCTTAACAAGTTCTTTAGAGATAATGTCATCTACAGCAGTTATTGCCCACCTAGTGGGAACTAGCTTCCTGACTCTCATGGCCCCTAAAGCACCTACGGAGAGGGCCTTCTGTATCCTGGATATAGGCACTTTATTGAGGTAAAGCTCAATAATGGCTTCATTAGCCCTTAGGTCAGTGTCGTAATAAACGCGCTCAATAGGCTTCTCTAGGGAGACATTACCTGCGATCCTCAGCGATTGTAGGATAGTTCTAGGGCCTAAAGGAGGCAATTCACGAGTTAACATAGGTCTTATGAGGCCCTTCCTTAATACATTCATTTCTATGTCGACAGGTTTGTTGGATAATGCAATCTCCTGCAACTTAAGTATCCCATAACTCCAGACATCCTCTATATTGGCTTTCCTTAACCCGTAAATCATGGATAGCCTCATCTTAATGAGCTCCCCTAATCCAATGCCTAACCAGCTTTCCGGGTAATCATATAGGGAAGCATGCTCAGACTCTCGAGCTATTGATGGACCAATAACTACTTTAGGGTAGTTCCTCCAGCCCACATATACTGAGGGTGGGGATGGCCCATATATTTCATCCCTTAAATAAATGATTGAGGGCCTAGGCCATAGCTTGTTTCTTACCTTATATTCCTGCATCAAGCAAACTTTCCTTAGGGAACTAATTAAGATGGTCAGTAAATAAAATAATGACTTCCTTCCTTAAGAAGGTATTATTCCTGTATAGAGGTATCGAATCCCTTGAGCTTAAGGCACTCAAAAGTTTTTCTTAGGGTCTCATCCATATAGCCATTAGGACCTATGACCTCCAAGAAAGTACTTAACCATGCTTCATATACAGGAAGTATGACCTTACCCCTAATTTCAGGTTCAGGACTGTATCTGTTTACTGATAGTATCGCCCTCATAGGATGTCTAGGTCTTTTTTGCGGTGCTTCAGCAGGCTTACCAATTAGTAAGTCCACCATAGGAATAACTTGTTTAGGCAGTTCAAGAATTTCGGAGACAACGCACGGATTTATGTAGAGAGCTACAAAACATACTCCGTAACCTAGTGATTCAGCAGCTAGTGCCGCCCACCCTGACATGATGCCTAAGTCAATAAGTGCTGGAAGGAAATGACTTAACTTAGGCTTCAGTTCATTAGATCTTGCTTGTCTGTAGGCCTCTCTTAATTTAGCGTAATCAACGGAGAAAACTAGGTTAAGGGGTGCCTTAGCCACGTGTTCCTGATTTCCTACGGCCTTAGCCAATCTTTTCCTGAGTCCTTTATTAGTTACTGCGATGATAGATACAGGCATAAGGTTCCATGCAGTAGGTGCTCTTCTGGCCGCTTCGGCAATTAGTTCTAGATCGCTTTCAGGAACAGGCTCTTTCTGAAAGGACCTAATGCTTCTATGGTTCTCTACCAGCTCAATTAAGCAATCACCCAAATCAACACACCGAATTAAGTAAGTAAGTCAGAGCTATATTAATCTGCTGAGCTCATTCCTTAAAGAGATAAGGGAAGTAATGAATCGTGTTTCCACAGTAATTTTAAATATATGTTATTACCCCATAACCCTCTGGTATTCTGTAGCCAGGCAATTCAGTAATTGCTTTAATGAATTCTTCAGACCTCAGAGTATCTAAGAAAGCTTTAATTCCTGGAGTCCTTAACTCATCCCTTAAGGTTATGAAGTCAAATCTCTCCCAACCTATGCTAATGAACCTTAAATTGTATTGTTGTGCTGCCCACCTAATACATAAGCCGGCCTCCGCCTCGCCCAAAGCAACAGACTTAACGACTTCCGTGTGCGTGTTAACTTCCTTCCCATAACCTTTAATGGCTTTACTCAGCTCTAAAGGAGTGAGGGAGTTTTTTGAGAACTTAATTAATAAATAATCCAGTAAGGTTCTTGTCCCAGAACCCGGTTGCCTATTAATTAAGGTTATCTCTCCATCAATTAATGCCTTAATTAATTTTCTTACGCCTCTAAATTCCTTTGATGTCACGAACCCTATTTCTCTCTCATATCCCTTAATTAGTGCTGACCTCCCTTGGAGCAAGTATTTTCGTAAGTAGGGCACGTTATACGTTCCTGTCTCAGGATCGTAGAGATGTGCACCAACGACATCTGCTTCACCTAGTGACAAAGCCATTAGACCTAAGCCTGAGCCAACCCATGAGAGTTCAATATCCTCAAGAATGCCTGATGACCTAATAATTCCTGAAAGGATTTCGACGCCAGGATCATGACTACCCATATAGGTGAGGTCGGGTATTCTGAACTCTCTTTCTGCAGCTCGTCTGAAGTCCTCACCAGTAAATCGCTTGTACTTCTTTAGATACTCGTTGATCAGCTCCTTGCATTCCTTTGTGAGCTTGGTCCCGCCAGCAACACTACCTCTTTTGCTCTCAACAAGCCTAACTCCCAATAAGCTTTCTGCTCTAGTTATGCTTTCCCAAGCCCTTGAGTAAGGCAATCGCATAGCTCTAGCTGCAGCTAATATTGAGCCATATTCATCTATAAGTAATAATAACTTAACTAAGCTCTCGTCTAATGCTCTTCTTCCATCAACCTCGAAGAAAATGCTGACATGAATTCCGTAAGGCCTAACCAATTGTTACTCCAAACCTTCATTATTTGGGGGTTATTTATGTGTTAATGCTTATAATAGATAATTACGTCACCAACTTTAACACCTAAGTCCTGAGCTACAACTGGGCACTTAGCGATCAGCAAGAAATATAGGCCACTAAATTCACTCAGGTCTTCATAATTTCCTTGACCCTTAGATATGGTCACATCATGGTTCTTAATCCATGAATTGACTTGCGGGGAAGTTCTTTCTGGTCCTGTCCCTTCCTCACCGTTAGATACCTTAAGGAAGCTTGAATTAGGTATTTTGTTCAGGCCGACATAGTGGGCGTCCTCAAGAGTTACGTCATTAATTATCGGGCCCCCCTTTACAACGAAGGACACCTTCTTAAAGGGTTTCCCTCTTAACTCCACCGCTTTCTGAATAAGGAGCTTATCAAAAACCACTTCTCCAGAGTTATCCAGAAAATACAGGAGAGTATTTGACTCAAGCAAGTCTTTCCTAAGCCTTAAGTAATCGTTAATCGCGGGTTCCTGCTTAAGAACCCTAAGAAGGGTTTCCCTAAGGTTGTAGGTTTCGACAGCAGCGAAATCAATAATGTTTCCAGCTATGGCCGCCTTCACTGCAGCCTCAAGGGGGTCGCTAAAGGAGTTAATCAGTAATTTCACTTCCTCAACCATTGTTAAGGCTTCATCATTACTAGATTTCTTGATTTTCTTGTAGGGATCCCTAACACCGGTTAACTCAAGAATTACTTTAGACACATTTGCAACCCTAACTAATCTGGGTGGAGTGCCCACCCACTCTACACTCAATAAGTTTCTCATGGCTTCCCTGAGAATTTTCTCCTGAATTAATTCGTCTCTTGTCGACAGTCTAGCTGCTTTAAGAGCCTGCCTAACTATGCATGGTATGCAATCAAGCCTCAACTTCATTCTTTTTCCCAACATACTTTAGCGAATGGCTTAAATCGTTAATGGATAATCATTTTTAAACTTACTAACTAACATCCTACTTGGATGATTTTGCACTGGGTCAAGGCCTTAGTTATTGGTGTGGTGATTGGAGCTGTAATAGCTGGTGCCGTTGCCTACTGGTTTTCTATAAATGGAAGTAGGTCAGTGAACGAATTTATTGGGAGTGTGCCCAATAATATTAAGATATCTAGTCCAGAATTTTCGAATAATACCTACATACCTCGGAAGTACACCTGTGACGGCCTTGACTTGTCTCCGCCCCTTAATTGGTCTACTGTGCCTTCAGGAACTAAGTCACTAGCAATACTTGTTTATGATCCTGACGCACCTCACGGGATTTTCTATCATTGGCTGATCTACAACATAAGGCCTTCCTTAAATGGATTACCTGCTGGGGTGCCTAACGAGATCGTAACCCCTTACGGGAAGCAAGGAATCAATAGCTTCAGGAGAATTGGTTATGGAGGTCCTTGCCCACCTAATGGTGAGGTGCACCACTACATTTTCTTGATTCTCGCCATAAATTATCCTCAGGAATTAGAAAGTGGATTAACCCCTCAGGAATTCCTCAATGCTGTTAGGGGCCACATAATAGGTTATGGATTGTTAGTGGGTCTTTATGGAAGGTAAGGTTATCAGTCTAGTTCCTTAACCATGTAGGGGGAGTTATAGGGTCTATAATATCCTAGCCTCCTATAGTAATTTCTTACACCAATGCCTGAGAGCACAAGGATTTTCTTAGAGCCGAACTCATTCCTAGCAATTCTTTCAGCCTCTTCCATGAGCTTCCTTCCCCAACCCCTATGTTGCCATTCAAAAGCCCGAAGAGCTTTCTGACCTACAGGAACTAAGGGACCGTAAACATGTAACTCCCTTATTATGGCTGTCTTTCCTGAACTTAATTCAGGCCTGTGAGCTTCTTCGCTAGGAATCCTTAACCTAAGTAAACCTATCAAGACATCGGCTGCTGGATCCTCAATAGACAAGAAAACCTCAACGCCCTTACTTGCTTCATAGGTTAGTCTCTCAATCCTTATCCTTGATGGGTCAGGCGCCACGCGATGCTTAAGAAGTCTCCTACTAACCTCACGCCATCTTATTTCTCTTATCCTTATCCCTTTCCTGAGGGCTTCAGCCTCAACTAGCTCTCTCAGGTTGCTCTTCTTTGGCCCGGCCTCAATAATTGTTGCGGGGACATCCCTCTGAACCCTCAAGACCCTCACATATTTAGGTATGTACCTATACATCTCGGATATTAATTCAATAGCCTCATCATCATCCAATGCTCTATAGCTGCCTTTCCTCCACATCTCGTAAAGGACAGTCCCCTTAATCACTAGGGTAGGGTATATCTTGAGGTAATCTGGTCTGAAGTCTGGATTACTGAAGATTTCCTTGACCATCTCTAGATCCTTATCCAGGTCGCTGCCTGGCAATCCAGGCATTATGTGATAAACAACTTTAAATCCTGAGTCCTTCAGAACTCTAGTAGCTTTAACTGAGTCCTTAACGCTATGTCCTCTATTCACTCTCTCCAGAACATCATCATATATGCTTTGAACCCCTACCTCCACCTTGGTGGCTCCTAAATAAAGCATTAAGTCAGAATGCTTCTCGAAGGCCCAGTCAGGTCTTGTCTCTATAGTTAAGCCCACGCACCTAACTTTACTTGACTCATTCCTTAATTGAGCGTTCTCTAAGGAAATCCTTTGGGAAGGTAC
>JALWQN010000140.1:0-2864 GCA_027083115.1 Desulfurococcales archaeon | reverse complement strand
ATTCATGGCTTCCAAAGCTTGAGTAACGAACCAAACCTGATAATCTACTGGTATGGAGGGGAACGTGCCACCCATAAGTATTAACTCAACTTTTGAAGGGAAATAACCCAAGGATCTCTCATATTGCCTTAGCCTAACGTTAACCTGAAGGTAAGGGTGGTAATTAACTTGCTTAGCCCTCATGAGGGCAGGTTCTTCTCCTACATAGCTTTGGGGAGTTCCTTGGTCTGGACCCCCAGGACAATATATACATTTTCCGTGAGGACAGGGAAAAGGCTTTGTCATTATGGCCACTGGAGCAACTCCAGAAAGGATTCTAGTGGGTTTCTTACCTAAAGATTTCAAAGCCTCAATAGCTTCTGCTTCAGCAGAGCAACTCCCCATACGCTAACCCACCATCAATCTGTTTTCAGAGCTTTAATGAAGTAATTCTTACTGGAGACCTCACGGGCTCTTACTGGTTCATAAATTCCTTGTTTCTTAACTACTAAACCAGCATCACTGACTTCCTTAATTAATTCCTTAAGGCTATAGAAGTGGTAACTCCTGCAGCCACTATTACTGCAGAATTCAGTATCCCAGAAGGACTCCTTACGTCTGAGCAAGTAATTAATGAATCCCTTGATGATTTCTTTAAGAATACTCAATTGCCACCTGCTCCACACAGTTATCAGAACTTCCTTACCTTCTTTAAGGACTCTTTGGATTTCTTTAAGGGCTTTAATCCTTTCGTGCTTCCTGATTAAGTGATGTAATGTGGATGCCATTATCACCTTATCGAAAGCCGAATCACGTAGGGGGAGATGAGTTATGTCTGCAGCGACTAAAGGATTAAGGAATTCAGAGCCTAGTTCTTTCGACTTTCTTAGGGCCTCCATAAGCATGTTAGGCGAGAAATCAATTCCTAAACAAATCTTTTTGGGCGATGTCTCAATGATTTTTCTGCAGAGGTCTCCCGTACCGCAACCCAAATCAGCTATTACTTCACTATTGCTTAAGTCTTCTGTAGCAAACTTCACTAGTAGCTTCCAAGCTCTCCTTCTGTAGCCCTTAGCTATTCTATCATATGCCGTTAAAGTATCAGTCATAACACACTCAACATTGTTTTAGATATTAATTACCATTCCTGCATGTAGTTTACGGAATCTGTGGCCAAGGGCTCTTTTAAGGGCTGATTCGGCATCTAATCCAGTGCAATGACCCGTATAAATCTCCTTAACCCCTAATTCTTTAAATGCCTTAACGGTTTCTTCTATCCTTTCTTCTGAAGCATTAATTAGGTGGAAACCTCCAATCACTGCCCTGACCTTATTAACTCCAGTAACTTTAATGGCTTTCTTAACGATTGATATTATTCCTGGGTGTGAACATCCTCCTAAAACCACAAGTCCTTCAGCAGTTACGAATGCTAAGCCTATCTCGTCGTTAACGTTATCAGGAGTCAATACACCATCTAAGATCTTGTAGGCCTTAATCGTCACTTTTTTCTCGAAGCTTACTTTACCTTCCTCTCTTATCTCCCCAGTTGTGTAGGCTCCATCAAAAATCTTTAGAGGATCTCTACTAAGGATCCATAAGCCCCCGGCATTCTTCACAGCATTCCTGAAGGTCTCTGGATTTGGTGGAGGACCAATGTACCTTAATGAAGGATCTATAGCGAAGCTAACCTTAAATATTTCTGGGTGGGCAATGACTGGTATTGTTCTCTCAGCAACTTTAAGAATATTAACTAAACCTCCTGTATGGTCATAGTGATTATGGGAAATTACGACATAATCAATGTTCCTAAGACTTACATTAAGCAATTCAGCATTAGTGAGTATAGGAGGTGCGGAGGTGCCTGTATCGAATAACACCCTATATGTTTTTTCACTATTTAATGCTTCTATGAGCACAGAAATCCCATGTTGACCTAAGAACTTACTGCCATAACCAGAGTAATCCTCAACCAATACATACAGCCTTAATTCTTTGATGTTTTTCAAGGTAAGCACCATTAATTAGTTATGTGTTATGTATAAATGAATTAGCTTTCACTTAATGATTTTCGTTAAGGCTTAGGTCTCCTCTATAGGCATTCTCAGTTTGATAGAAAGAAGAGTAACTAGGCAACCGAATAGTTCAATAACTATAAGCAACTCCCATAATGCAGTGGTAGATTTAACGACACTTAAGGTTGAGATAGGTCCTATTAAGGCAGCGGAATTAGCTATTAGTCCTAAGGCGTATCCTGCCTTAGTTACTGATTCCTCAGGATATGCCGTTGACTGCATGGACCAGAATGTAGGTGCCGTACCCTGAACAACCCCAATAAGTATTAAGGAAATTATAATTGATGTAATGTCTCTACTGACGTAAAGCATAGCTACACCCGCAGTCGATATAATGAAGGAGATTGCCTGGACAGAAGCAAAAACCTTGAAGAGATCCCTAGGTTGCTTCTGGGTTCTTTCAGCCAGTAAGTAGGTTATTCCTCCAATCAATATCGACCATGTTAGGTAGGAGCCCTCCAGACTCATTGAAGCTATTTGTCCAGCACTAGGCAAATATTTCTCGACAATAAAATTTATGAGTGGTGCGAGGGTGAAGATAACCCAAATTGCTGGGAAAAAAGTTAATCCCCAAACAATAGTGAAGGGAGTACGCCACACCTTACTCTTATTTTCATTGGCGATGGTGACCACACTTCGCGTGGTTGAAGTGATAAATGATTCTTTAGGTGTGAGAAGCTTCCATAATCCAGCCACAAAAATCATTAAAATACCGAAAACTAAGTAGGTCTCCTCCCAACCAATAAGTGAAGTTAGTGCAGGACCTAAGGAGCTTCCTATGAAGCCCCCAATAAATATCCCTGAGAGAATTAT
>JALWQN010000139.1 GCA_027083115.1 Desulfurococcales archaeon | reverse complement strand
GCGTTAAGGTGCCCATCAACAAAAACAAGTGTTTGAGGTACTGAGGCAGGCAATCCAGTTACTTTAAGATACTTAGCAAAGAACAACATACATGTTTGATTAGTTCTTATGTCGCAAAATATGTGATGTTCGGAACCGTAATTATTTAGAAAGAACTTATGTTGTGCTGCACAGTGAGGACATTGCGAATCCCCATACTCAAAAAAGAGGTAATTGCTTCTTTGAGATGACTGTGTAATCACAGTTAATGATAGACCTATAATTGATAGTAAAGCCAAGAAAAATGCTAACGTGGCTATGTTATTTCGTGATGAATTCATTCATTAGCACCTATTTCTTTAATACACTCTTTAAAGTAGTGTTTAAAAATTATTTAATAATTAATCTTTAGGTTCTTCAGTCATTAAGCTAAGCAACCTTGCAATATACTTGAGTTCCTTCCCATAGTGTCCATTAATCAATACATAGTGGTTACCTGAAGGTTTACTCAGTAATTGACTAGCATCTCCTGAAGATACTTTTATCCTAAATTGTGTCCTACATCCTTCCGGAACTATTTCCCCACTTTCCGTAACAACCCCCTCAAGAATCTTAGCGTCCATCATTAACGGATCAAGTTTAAAGAGGGTGACTTCAGAACCTTTCTTCAAATAACCGCGAACACCGACACCAATCCCTGACTCGTAGTGAGTTGTTAATTCATAGTGATTCACTAAAGCTAAGGGAGAAGTGCAATGAGCAAGGATGACTTCATCCTTATCTACCCATACTAGGTTGCCCATAAAAGATGATCTCCCGGAAATTTCCGACCCAATAACCATTGAAATCAAGGCCAAAATATCTCCCTCACACCCGGCCACATAACCCTCAGAATTCAGGAATGCAAGAGGTAAGCAAGCGGTTGTCCTTAACTCAGTTATTAAGTCAAAGCATTTAATGCTGAAGACTTTGACATCCGCTTCTTGCAGCAGATCCTTTAAGGCCAGATACAGCTTGAATGCCTTAACTACTTCCTTAAATCCTAAGCCATTAAGGATTTTACTTTTTAGGTCCTTGGGAACCTCACCGTAAATTAAGTCGTCCTTCATAGAACCATACTTCTTTATTAGCTCTTCTAAGTTTATACTGATTATTTCTGTACCTAGTTTATCTTTAAGGAAATCCATCAATTCGTCCCTAGAACTATAGACAAGCCAAGGTGATGGTTCACCAACTAAGGCTAAGTGATCAGGGAAAGCATTTAAAACTCTTAAGGATTCAATTGCTTTATTAATTGCGTCAGTTTCAGTACTTTTCAGAAGTATTGCGTCAATACCTAAATAATTAAGTAAGGATTTTGCTTCAAGAGCAGCAGGTAAGCTGTTCATTCCTTTATGGGCAATAATAATGGCGAACCTTGCTTTCTTAGCTAATTCAACAATTAGTCTTTCTGTTCCCCCAGTAATTACGAAGATTATTACTGCCCTTAATTCCCTTATCCGTGAGGTACTTGATTGAGTTATCCCTGTAATTACTTCATGAACCTTCAGGTCAAATACATTTATTGTCTTAATGAACTCATTAACTACCTCTTTATTTTTTAGTTTATCACTCATTTCTGAAGCTACAGGAATGAAGTCTATGGACTTAACCAAGTAAATTCACTCTCGAAGACTATAGTTGGTTAAGAAAATATAAGGGTTAGATTAGGTGATCGCTTCACTCCTACTTCCAGACACTATCTCCTTGACGCTGGCTTGACCCTCAATTATTGCTTCCACCATGGGTCTAATTTTCTTTGCTTTTCTCCTTACATACCCTAAGAATAACTTAAGGCCCCACCTAACTGGAGCTAAGTGAGGTTCAGTTAAGTAGGTCCTTGATATAAGGTCTTCGGCCCAATATAACGAGTGATCTAGAGTTTTCATGAGAACATCAATATGCTCGCGTTTTAACGCAGTTCTCCTAAACCAGTCCATATTCTTTAATGCACCCATAGGCACAAAAAACATGGGCACTATAAGGCTTCTGTAAGGCCTTAACCTATCAAGAAGCTCAGCTGATTTAACGACATCATCGGGTGTTTCTTCAGGTAAACCCAAAATAAGCGTGGCTGCTGGAACTATCCTGTTTTCATGCATTATTGCAAAAGAATCCTCCACAATCTCTGGCCACTTTTCTGGTGGGTAAGGAGCTGATTTAGCTGGCATGATTATTTTAGCTAATCTGACACTACCTGTCTCGATCCCTACCTCCACACCCAGAAAGTTCTGCTTATCGTAAAGAATTTCGTTCATTATCTTAGATATTAGCTTATGTTTATCCTCCGCATATTTTACGGCTGCCAAACTAGCATGAGCCCATCCAACTGAACCCGGAACCTTCTCAGCAACAGCTTTATGAAGCTTTATTAAGGGTTCGGGCCTAGGCTTTACTCCATCAGCATGATAGAGAAGGACATCCTCGCTATGTAAGATGACTCCCTTAATCCCTGCCCTCAAATTAACTTCCACTTCCTTGAGGATGTGTTCTATAGGGAGGAACCTTAGAGGCCTTAAAGTTACTGAACAAAACTTGCATCCTCTTGGGCACCCTCTCATTATTTCGACGAGACCGTTTACGCTTGCACCCTTAATTACGGGGATTTCCTCAATATTAGGCGAATTATGGGGACCTACATACACATAGTCTGGCAGTGGCTCATCCCTTAATGCCTTCCTAACGATATCGCTCACAACTAATTCGGCCTCCCCATCAATCACTGAGTCAATGCCCCACTCCCTCCATCTATCGAGCTCCCACAACCATTGCCAGGCTGCAGGCCCACCAACAATGATTTTGACTCCTCTCTTCTTAGCTTCCCTCACGGCTGGGGAGTTCATGAATTTAATGAATGAAACCCTATTTACTGGTTCCTTACCGGTAATCATCCACCACTCGCTGCTTGGAGGGCCGTAGGCAAAGAAGTCATGATG
>JALWQN010000138.1 GCA_027083115.1 Desulfurococcales archaeon | reverse complement strand
GAATCCACCACCCCATAGCCAGTGGGCTACTGGAAAATACACTAAGAAGAGCCAAAGAGTGAGGAACACAATATAGGCCTTAAATTTCATTTTGTTTGCGAAAGCTCCTGTAATCAAAGCGGGGGTGATCACTGCAAACATCAGCTGAAACATTGAGAAAGCCAACAAAGGTATCTTGTAAGCTGTTAAGGAGGTGTACTCATTAATATTCCATAAGAACGCATACCTGAGGTTCCCGATAACTCCCCCAACATCAGGGCCGAAAGCTAGTGTGAAGCCAACTATGACCCATAAAATAGTTGCCCATCCCAATGAAAATAGCGACTCCATCAATATCGTCAAGGCATTCTTCTTACCTACTAAACCCCCATAAAAGAACCCAAGGCCAGGAGTCATTATCATAACTAAAGCAGCAGATATAAGAACAAAAGCTGTATTACCGCTACTAATTAGAGCAGGATTCATACAGTCACCTCATGCTACCATAAAGCTTTCAGTATTTAATAAAATTTTACAATTATGCGAAAATCGATTAATTTTTTAAATTTGTATAAATAATTAAAATCGTAAAACATAATGTATTATTGTGTTCCTCAATAGAGAGTGAATGACTTAAGTAACTTAGTAATTAATTAAAAATACTCCGTAAACAAAATATGTAGTAGGTGTCTGTATTGGGAAAAAAGTATGGCCTACTGACCGAAAGACAATATGAGGTTCTTAAGATGAGGTTAGAAGGTAAAACTCAGGAGGAAGTGGCTAAGGTCTTAGGCACAACCAGAGAGAACGTCTCAATAATTGAGAAAAGGGCCTGGAGGAAGTTTAGGTTAGCTGAATACACACTAAAAATAGTTAAGAACTTGATGGCTGCTTCAGAAGTCCATATTCCAGAAGGCACCCACTTAATTAACGTTCCTTCAATGGTTGTTGAGGCGGCTAATAAGGCTGGCGTTAAGTTAAAAGCTAACTTCACCTTGATTTATGATGAAATAAGGTTTAAAGCTAGGGCCTGTGTTGAAGGCACAAAAATAGTCAGGCCTATTAAGGTCATAATATTTAAGGACGGAACATTCGAGGTCCTACCAGACTAATTAGCCGCCTGTACATACCTCCTCCACTGGTTCTTTAGCTAACTTATCCCTAAGAGATATGATTGTCCTTAATGCCCTAACAAACTCATCAATTTCTTCCAAAGTATTATATAAGTAATAACTGGCTCTAACAGTCCCGTTAATCCCTAACCTATAGTGCAGAGGATGCGCGCAATGACCCCCCGTCCTCACAGCTATACCGAAAACGTCTAAAGCCTTACCGACCGTATGGTGGTGGAGGCCCTTCACATTAAAGGAAACAATACCTCCTCTAACGCTTAAGTCTTTAGAGCCGTAAACCTCCACGTCATCCTCCAGCTCACCAAGCTTTTTCATAGTATAAGAAACCAAGGATCTCTCATGACTTAATATACTCTCAATCCCTATACTCTCTAAATACTTTACTGCCTCACCCAAGCCTATCATCCCTGCAATATTGGGTGTTCCTGCCTCAAACCTCCATGGAAGATCGTGCCACACAACTCCCTCCAAGGTTACGTCCTTTATGGTTTCACCACCACACTTGAATGGCTCTAGATCCTCAAGAAGGTCTTTCCTTCCCCACAATATCCCCACTCCTGTAGGTCCAAGCATCTTATGTCCACTGAACGCCAAGAAATCAATGCCTAGCTCCCTAACATTGGTTGGTGCGTGAGGGACCCACTGAGCACCATCAGCTACAGCAATAGCACCAACTGAATGAGCCGATTTAACTATCTTCTTTATGTCATTCATTGTACCCAGAACGTTACTCATCATAGGAAAAGCGATAATCTTAGTTCTTTCAGTAATCAATTCATTAAGCTGGCTATAATTAAGGAGACCATCATCAGTAATATCCACGTACTTAATCCTGGCACCAACTAATTCAGCCAACCTCCTCCAAGGAAGCATGTTGCTGTGATGATCCATTACAGTCAGTATAATTTCATCACCCTCCTTAACGTTCCTTAAACCCCAAGTATAAGCCACCAAATTAATTCCCTCGGTAGTGTTAGATACCTGAATAACTTCATCCCAAGAGTAAGCGTTAATAAATCTAGCAACTATCTCATGAGCTTCCTCAAAAAGTTCACTAGCCTCCTGAGATAATGTATGGAAACCCCTATGGACGTTAGCGTTATGATTTCTGTAGAAATTAGTGATGGCATTAATTACTTGAACTGGTTTATGGGTTGTTGCTGCATTATCAAAGTATATTAATTCCCTACCGTTAACATGGCGCTTAAATATTGGGAAATCCTCCCTAATCCTTCTGACATCAAACAATATTTAACCACCAAGTAACTTCTTCAACAAATCAACTAAAGTTTCTTCATTCCGTAAAGGGCTCTCAACCTTCTCCCCCCTCATAACTTTCTTAACCCTATCCTCAAAACCCTTAATAATTATAGCTAGCTCTACGTCAGTAAGAACCCCTTCGTACTTCTCTAAATGCAGTACTTTCTCCCCATTATTAGCCAGAAAAATAGTGGTTGGTGATGCTCTAACATCAAAGAACTTGAAAGAGGAAGATGCTGTAGGTGATTTGCAGTCTCCACTAAACCATCCGCAGAGAATGACGTAAAAACCATAGTTTGGATAAAGTTTAACGAACTCCTTAACGAAGGGATACCAGTAAATATCGTACTTTCTGCATGCCGGGCACTTAGTGTTATCGAAATATAAGACAGAATATCTGTTAGAAGGTACTAAGGGCTTACTTGTTTCCTCAAGCCTTAACCAAGCATTGGAAAACCTGTCAAAAATATAAATGCCATGAGGGCTGTTAGCACCTACTTCTTTAACCCTCATATTATATCCCCATTATTCGGTGCACCTAAAAATTAATAAATTAAGCAAAAAGTGCACCTAAGAAAGACAGTAACAACT
>JALWQN010000137.1 GCA_027083115.1 Desulfurococcales archaeon | reverse complement strand
AAAGTATATTCGGACTCTGTATCTATAGGGGGTAAGGCAGGGATTGAGGAGCTCTTAAGGAGGGACTCAGTAAAGAATTTACTTAAGGAAGCTACTGCTGTGGAGGTTCAGGAAATATTTAATGAATTCCTCACTCTTCTCTCAAGAAATCCTCTTAAGGTAGCCACAGGATTGAAGGAAGTTATGTTGGCGGCTAAAGCTAACGCAATAGAGAAGTTACTGGTTCTTGAGAATCTACTTACTGGTGAAAAAGGCAATAGGATTGAGGAACTAATTAATGAAGTGGAGTCAAGGAGGGCTTTAGTTAGGATAGTGCCTTCCGAGACTCCTGTTGCGCCAAAATTAAGGAGCTTAGGTGGGTTAGTGGCTATATTAAGGTACCCAATCGATCTCTCAACCGTGAATCAAGAAAGTTAGTCTTAAGACACCTTCTAAAGCAGCAAGAATTAGGGCTGAAGCGATAAGTACACCTGCCTCAATACTAATTATTGACCATCTACGCTTAAGCCCTAAAATATAGGCGATTAATGAACCCGTCCAAGCACCACTACCAGGCACAGGTATAGCAACAAATAATGCCAGCCCCAAATAACCCCAAATACCTACGTACCTTTCACCTAGTCTCTGAGCCCTTCCAAACACCTTAATGTATAAGGACTTAATGCTGCTTAGAGGCCAATTAACCCAACTTCTGATAACCTCATCAATCCATGATAAAAGAATCAAGGCAATAGGAGCGATAATTAAGTTTGCTACGATAGCTAATGAAATACCTAAAGTCTTCATGTAAGGGTCATTAGCGAAGTAATAGTAAGTAAGCGGTAACGCCCCCCTCACTTCCACCCCAGGAGCTAAGGCAAGCAATATAATGACTATCAGTTCAAACACTCACTAACACCGCCCTAAGCTATTACCTAAATTAGAGAGTTTTCTTAAGCTTTTTCGCTAATCTCAAAAATCAATTAGAGGACATAAGTAATACTCATACAGGCATCAAGAAATGGAAGCCATAATCTCTAAGCCCTTATTAGAGGATTAACTACTGATGGAAACAGGAGAGGAGAAACTGTGTTAATAGCTCACATGGCTGATACTCATTTAGGCCTCAGGCAGTATGGGCTGATATGGCGTGAGGAGGACTTCTATAACAGGTTTAATGAAGCCATAGAGCTGGCCGTCAGGGAGGGAGTTAATGCAATAGTTATTTCTGGCGACATGTTTGATAGGGCTAAACCGCCTAATCAAGCGCTGAAGGCAGTTATTCAGGCATTAAGCCTTCCAAGATCTAAAGGTGTACCAGTGTATGCTGTTTTAGGGGAGCATGACCTCCCTAAAACTAGGGATATACCTCCTCAATTCATAATACCTGGCTTGAAAGTATTAGGGACATCAACAACCCCCTACCTAGATAGGTTAAGTGTTGATGGGAAGGAATGGTGGATTGCTGGAATATCTCACAGGCCACCAACTAAGAAAGGGTTACGGAGCCTCTGGGGTAAGATTGATGAAGTCTCAGAGAAAGTAGGTAAGAACTCTTTGTTGATGATGCATCAGAACTTAACCAATATTTTCTCTCTAGAACCCGGAATAGACATAAATAAGTTGCCTAAGGTCTTCAAGTATGTAGCTATGGGCCACATTCATAAGCGATGGTACACTAAGGAACCCATTCCTTTGGCTTACCCGGGTAGCTTAGAGATAGTTAAGGCAGATGAAATAGAGGAATGGAGAAAGAAAGGTAAAGGCTTTTACTTAGTTGATCTTTCAGGCGATTTACCTGACATAAAACCAGTAAATATTGATATCACGCCACAACTAATAATTGAGAGTAAGTACCCTAACCATAAGCGTGACGTTTCACTAGCAACTCAAAAAATACCTAAAGGTAAGAAAGCAATACTGCATGTTAAAGTATGTATTCCTACAAAAGTTAAGGCTCAGCCTGCTACGGAGGTTCTTGAGGTACTAAAGAATATTGATAAGGAAGGAAGGTTTTACGCTAGGGTTTCTACTGAGCCATGCGAGCTTAAGCCCTCTAGTACTTTGGCGGGTCCACACAAATTAGGAGAACTAATTAGGGAGGAGGATGTGATAGCCGGGCTTCTCTCTGGCGGGAAGGAGGTGAATTCAGAATCTATAAGGATTGCTAAGGTAATCATTAAGTTAAAGAATGAAGTTTCCGAGGGGGGACGTGCTGATTCGATAGCTCCATTAATTGAGCAATTACTAACGAATGAATTATTTTGGAAAGAGAGAGTAAGGCTTCCTTCCCTACTTGATGTGGAGAGTGCTTTAGCACCTGTCGAGAAAGGTGAGAGTGAGCAACCTGCAGGCATAAAGAGAAAACATCCTGAATCCCCAAGCTCTGGTAAGGAAGGCCTTGAGAAATTCATTAAGAGGGATGATTAAGTGATCTCTCCCATAGTTGTTGAGAAAGTCAAGTTAAGGAATTTCCTTTCACATAAGGAAACTGAGTTAACTTTCGATAGGGGTGTTACGGTATTTGTAGGGCCTAATGGTGCCGGCAAAACCAGTATTCTCGAAGCAATATATTATGCATTAACTGGAAAAGGATGGAGAGTAAAGGGTAACGAAAGAAAGCCCCTAATTAGAAAGGGAGCGAACTCAGCAGTTATTGAGGTTTGGCTTAACGGTCCACAAGGACCAATATACGTTAGAAGATCAATATCTAGGAAAGGAAGGCCCGAGACTGAAGTAAGGATTGGTAAAGAAATCATCAGGTCAGACGCCGAAGCATCCAAAAAATTAAGGGAAATAATGGGTCTTGATTCAGAAGCACTTAAGAACGTAGGCATACTTCCTCAGGGAGGTATAACCACTTTATTTGTTTCATTGAAAGGCTCGGAAAGAAAGGAATTGATTGATAGGCTTTTCGGGCTAGATGCCTACGAGACATTATGGGATCTGCTAGGAGATTATGTTCTGGAAATTTCGACAAAGAAGTTCGGTGCACTCTCGGTCTCTCCCACTGACACCTCAATAAATT
>JALWQN010000136.1 GCA_027083115.1 Desulfurococcales archaeon | reverse complement strand
AAGTCCCAAATTAATAAGTTTCTCTCAGGCGAGGATTCAATGCTTGTGGCTGACGGACACGCCCACGTAAGCCCTAAGGGGTTAGGAGGGCTTGAGGTAGGTAAGAAGTTTAAGGGTGCTGGCGGCTGGTTTATGGCTGTGGTATCTCTTCCCCCAATACATTATGGTTTCGGGGAGGACCTAAACTCAATAATTAAGTCCTTCAGTACTCACATACGTGAATGCAGTAGGGTCAGGGAAGCCGGGATTAAGGTAGCCTGTATCGCGGGAATTCATCCAGCATTCATTGATTCATTAATTAAGCATGCTGGCCCACCGAAATTTAAAGAAGTTATGGACTTACTTAATGAAGCGCTTAAGGAACTTGAGCGTCTAAGGAAGGATGAAGTAATTGATGGTTTCGGGGAGTTCGGCAGACCCCACTATAAGACACTGACTGAGTCAGTAATAGCTAATGAAGTAATTCTCACGAAGGTTTTCGAGATAGTTAAAGACTATGGAGGAGTCATTCATCTTCACCTAGAGCAGGGAGGTTCTCTGTCTGTTGTTGGTGTGGATCTGTTGAGGAGATGCTCTGGGCTTCAGGTAACTGATAAGGTCGTTTTTCATCATGCATCCATAAATATGGCTCTTGAGGCAGCTCAAAGAGGTTACTCATCAACACTTACTGGGATGGCTGAAGTCCTTCGCAAGGCATTCCAGAAAGGACTCACTTCATTCATTCCAGAAAGTGACTACATAGATGATCCCAGAAGGCCTGGCGTAGTTATGTACCCTTGGGACATCGCTAATGAGGTTAGGAAATTAGTGGGTGATGGAAGGCACGAGGAATTACTGAGTAAGGTAATGATAGATAATGTCGTTAAGGTGTATGGTGTGGAGCCACCATAAACTAGTTCAGCAGTGCCTGACCTGAAGCTGCTCCTTACCGTACTCGCTTAACCTAACTATGCGTAGGGTGTCCTTAGATGATGTGACATTAATGTAGCCCCTGACTTCAAGGATCATTAAGTAGCGCGTTAGGTCAGAGAAGGAGATAGACATTTCCTTACGTAGCACATTATATAGCTCGACATCCCTTATAATGCAGGAGTTCTCGACCAGTATCTCCAGTATCCTAGCCAGTATTGTTGTGGGCGGTTGAACTAATGACAAGCTGATTACCTTCGAACGTAGTGAGTGAGAGGTATAAAAGGGTTTAGGTGTTATTCATCTTCAGATAATGAAGGATTAGATGTTGTATGGATGTGTTAGGCTACGCGGTAGTTTATGCCTGACCTTCTTACTCCACTCCTCATAGAACCTGATCGTGTCTTTATTGAGTGATGGCTGAACTATCTTTAGGGCTTCCATGAAGTGCCTCATGAAGACCTTAGAGGCGTTTATGTCTTCCCTTAAGGCAACTAATGCTGCCTCCCTAACCAACGCAGCTAGGTCAGCACCTGAGTAACCCTCTGTTAAGTCCGCAAGCCGAGGCAAATCAACTTCCTTATTTAAGGGTACCCTCCTAGTATGTACCATAAGGATGGCTAGCCTGGATTCCCTGTCGGGAGGAGACACATAAATTATTTTCTCTATTCTGCCGGGCCTCAGTAACGCAGGATCCACTAAGTCAGGCCTATTTGTGGCAGCAATAATAACTACGTTCCTTATTTTCTCAATCGAGTCGACCTCAGTGAGGAGCTGGCTAACCACCCTCTCACTAACGTATGAGTCCCCGCTGAAGCCCCTTAATGGGGCTAAAGCATCAATCTCGTCGAAGAAAACCACTGCTGGGGCGTAAGTCCTTGCTTTCCTGAATATTTCCCTCACTGCCTTCTCTGACTCACCTACCCACTTACTCAGTATTTCCGGTCCCTTAACTGCTATGAAGTTAGCCCCGGACTCTGTTGCTACTGCTTTAGCAAGTAGTGTCTTACCGCATCCTGGAGGACCGTAAAGAAGTATTCCCTTAGGTGGCTCAATACCTAGCCTCTCGTAAGTTCCAGGCATCCTGATTGGCCACTCAATAGCTTCCCTCAACTGCTGCTTAACCTCATCCAAACCACCAACATCCTCCCACCTAACCTCAGGAACCTCAACAAGAACCTCACGCAAGCCGCTAGGTGACACGTCCTTTAATGCCTTAACGAAGTCCTCCATAGTTATCTGAAGTGACTCAAGGACTTGAGGAGGTACGTCCTCATCAAGGTCAATTCCCGGTAGGGCCCTCCTTAACGCATTCATTGCCGACTCCTTAACTAAGGAGGCTAGGTCAGCACCAGTGAATCCGTGAGTTACTTCAGCCAGCTTCTTCAGGTTGACGTCCTTAGCCAGTGGAGCGTTCCTCGTATGTATCTGCAGGATCTCTAGCCTACCCTGCTTATCTGGTAAAGGTATCTCTATCTCCCTATCGAACCTACCCGGCCTCCTTAATGCTGGGTCAAGGCCGTGTGGTCTGTTTGTGGCCCCAATAACTATTACGTCCCCCCTCCCTTCCAAGCCATCCATTAACGTCAGTAGTTGAGCGACAACCCTTCTCTCGACCTCACCAATAACCTCATCCCTCTTAGGCGCTATGGCATCTATCTCATCAATAAATATTATCGCCGGTGAGTGTTTCTTTGCGTCCTCAAAGATCTCCCTTAACCTCTGCTCTGACTCACCGTAGAACTTACTCATTATTTCAGGCCCGTTCACGGGAATGAAGTAGGCGTCCGATTCTGTTGCTACTGCTTTAGCAAGTAGTGTCTTACCGCATCCTGGAGGACCGTAAAGAAGTATTCCCTTAGGTGGCTCAATACCTAACTTCCTGAAGAGTTCTGGGTGCTTAAGAGGTAACTCAACAAGCTCCCTAACCCTCTCAATAATGTGCTTCATCCCCCCAATGTCTTCATAAGTTACTTTAGGGAACCTCATGAGGGTCGATGACTTATCCAGAATGATTAGCTTTGTTTTCTCAGTAATTATTACTGGGCCCGTAGGCCTTGTCTGAACGACGTAGAAGAGGGCTAAGCTCCCCAAGAGCTGAAGAGGAAC
>JALWQN010000135.1 GCA_027083115.1 Desulfurococcales archaeon | reverse complement strand
GGGCTTGAGGGTGACAGTATTGCCTCACGTGACTCGTGAGGTGCTGGATGAGTTCCTTAACGACCTTAAGGAAGCACTAGCTGGGTTTAGGTCATGAAGTCAGGAATGCGGGGAAGATCATCGCTCACATCCGTGTTCCGCTCATCATCCATAACCAACTAATTCTGAAGTTAATTTGTGTTTACTTAAAGCAATAATGTTTGGGTGAGTAGGGTCATGAATTATTTATGTCCTGAACCAATATTAGAGTGAGGAAGCTTCCTTGAAAGCCTTAGTTAGGGTTGACTCTAAAGGAAGGGTCACGATACCCCTCCATATGAGGGAGGCCGTAGGAATAAGGCCGGACACCTACGTGAGTTTAGAGCTTGATGAAGCTACTGGCGTGATAGTTCTTAAGCCTTCAGGAAGTGCTGATGAGTTCTTGGCTGATTTTGAAGTAGTTATGGATTCACCTAAGGATATCGAGGAATTAATTAAGGCAGTTCTTGAGGAGGGCGGTGAGGTCAGGTACCTCAGGTGCTATAAGGACGTCGAGTCCTTAAGCAGGTGTGAGGTAACTGTCTCTGTGCTTGACGCTAAAGCAACCCATTACTTGAAGGAGAAACTTAACTCAATAGGTTTTAAGGTAGTTAAGGCTCAGCCCGTGGCGAGGAGGTTCGGTTAATGAGGGTTTACGTAGGTTGCTGCGGGTTCCCTGTCTCGAGAAAGAAGTACTTCACCCTCTTTAACGCTGTTGAGCTGCAGGACACTTTCTATAATCCCCCAGATACCCAGAAATTAGGTAGGCTTAGGGATGAGGCGCCTGAAGGATTTAAGTTCAGTATGAAGGCATGGCAAGCGATCACTCACCCACCAAACATGAGGACATGGAGAAGGAGTAAGGTAACGATCCCTAAGGAATTGTGGGGCAGGTACGGTTACTTAAGGACCACTGAAGAGAACATTGAGGCTTGGGGGAGGGTCGATGATGGAGTTAAGGCATTAGGTGCTGAGGTAGTCGTTATTCAGTTACCTCCGTCCTTCAGGTACAGTGAAGATAACCTTAGGAACATGAAGGAGTTCTTCAGGAGGATTAAGCCATCAAGCTACTTAGTGGGTGTTGAGGTGAGGGGGGACTGGAGACATCATCCTGAAGAACTACGTGAATTAATTGATTCTTTCCCTCACCTCATCCACGTCACTGACCCCTTCAGGTGGGAACCGACTGTTTTGAAGAGCACAGCTTACTTCAGGCTTCACGGGATCGGCGGTAAGGAAGTTAATTACAGGTACAGATATAGTGATGAGGATCTGGTGAGGCTTAAGGACTACGTATGCGGGCTTAAGGGCAGGGTTAATAAGGCTTACGTGCTATTCAATAACATCTACATGAAGGACGATGCCTTAAGGTTTAAGGCCTTGATTGAAGGGGGTTGTTAATGGAGAATGGCTTTCTTTACAGCGTTGAGGACATCATTAATGCCGACGCCCTTTAATGCGCTGACCTTAAGCACGGGCCCATCATAAACCTTACTTAATGCTTCCTTCACCTGAGCTAGCCGGTCAGGGTCGACATCATCAACCTTATTTATGAGGACGTAGAGCCTCTTCTTCTGGAAGAATGACTTAATGCTTTCGAGAAGACTTAATTGGTTGTTTAGTGAGTAGTAGCTTTCTGGCCTTGGGTCTATTAAGTAAAGTAGTACGTCAGCAAGGAACCTGATTGCCGTTAGGGCTTTCCTCTCTATATTGTTTAGTTCGGAGAATGGCCTGTCAAGCATTCCTGGAGTGTCTATGAATTGAATAGTTAAGTAATTGATTCTGGCGTGACCGACAATTATTTCTTTTGTTGTGAAGGGGAAGGGAGACACTTCTGGCTTAGCTGTTGACACCTTAGCTACGAGGGTTGACTTACCTACCTGAGGCATTCCAGCAACCACTACCTTAGGGTTGCTGAAGCTTATGCAGGGGAGCTTCCTTATTTCCTTCACCGCCAAAGATAACGAATTGATTTCTTTAGATAACCTCCTTATTATTGAGAGGGCCCTACCAACAAACTCCATGGCTTCCTTATTAGCTTCCTTAGGGTTTAGTGTTCCCTTAATCCTTAGTCTGTACTCCAGCCATAACTTCCTTAATACCTTACCATGACCTGATACCTTACCTAGGGTGTTCAGGTAATCGCTTATGCCCGCCAACCTAAGCATCTCTGCATAGAACTCATTAATTTCTGATGGCGGAGGTAATTTCCTGACCTGATTAAAGACCTCCTTCTCTATTAGGGCATATATCCTGTCAACCTTAAGTAAGTGCTTAACCATGCCTTTCTTCCTTACGCCCTTAGGTAAGGGAGTTGATTCCCTGAAGGACCTGAGGACATCTCTCCTTACCTCCTGGTAAGTAGGTATTCTTAGTCCCTTCAGCCTCTTAGGGATGCATTCCTCCTCCATAAGGTCTCACCGTCCTTCCTTATCTCGATAACCCTATGCATCGGTATGGTTGATTCACCAACAATTAACCTGTCCCTCAATATCTTTACGTTACCACCTAACCTAATTACCTTAGTTCCTGAGGTCTCTCCCCTGTCAAGAATAACTACCTCGTACCTCCTTAATTCTTCCTCATTAGATAACCACTTGATCTTGTTCAGCATTCCCTCAATGGTGTTGCTCTTCATTTAATCACTAATTCAGTATGTGTTGAAACCTTATAATACTAGAGAGTAACCTATGTTTGGTGTCTGATTTGGCTTACGAAAGACTCGGCACGGGAGCAACTTCAGTAGGCATTAAGACTAAGGACGGGGTTGTTCTGGCTTCGGAGAAGAGGGTCTCCTACGGGGGCTTCGTCATGAGTAGGGTCGGGAGGAAGGTTTTCTTGATTAAGGACAGGTACGGTATGGCATTAGCAGGCTTGTTCGCCGACATAGAGACCTTAGTTAGGTTGATGAAGATCCAGATCCATCAGTACGAGATAGAGAACGGGAGGAAATTAAGCGTTAAGTCCGCGGCAAGGCTGCTTTCAGTAATTCTTTATCAGTATAAGTACATGCCTTTCCTCTCAGAAATAATTTTTGGAGGTATTGATGAGGAAGGGCCTCACCTCCTAGTGATGGATTCCTTAGGCTCATTAATTGAAGATAATTACGCCGCCGTAGGTAGTGGGGCGCCCATAGCTATAGGGATTATTGAGTCAAGATACAGGGAGGACTTAAGTGTTGAGGAAGCTGAGAAGATAGCTGTTGAGTCAATTAAGGCAGCCATAAAGAGGGACGTGACTTCCGGCGACGGAATAGATACGGTCTTAATCACGAAGTCAGGCTCTAAAGAGAACTCCTACCCTCTTGGCTGAGGGCCCTAGATGCCTGTATTTAAGGCCTCCAACGCTTTTAGGCTGCAGAAACTAATGGCTCAGAAAGTAGTTTGGGAAGGGAAAATAAGTTACTTAAGTAAGGTAGTTGGTCTGGACCTAGCTTTCGTGGGTAGGGAAGGAGTAGGTATTGCTGCCCTGCTTAATTATCCTGAACTCAAGCTAATTAAGTACGCTGTGGCTGTAGATGAGGTACCCATACCTTACGTTCCTGGCCTCCTAGCCTTCAGGGAAGCACCGCTAATGTTTGCTGCTTATGAAGCTCTCAACGAGGATGCGGACCTGATTATGGTTGACGGCCACGGAGTCACGCACCCCAGGGGGTTAGGCATCGCTTCACACATAGGTTTGGTTCTGGATAAGCCCTCCATCGGTGCAGCTAAGAAACCCCTCTACGGGAGTGAGGAGGCGGTTGAGGGAGTGAATTACGTGGTTGTTGGTGGGAGGAGGGCTGCCGTAATTATGGAGGGAAGTAAAGGAAAGAGAATATATTTAAGTATCGGCCATAAGGTTGGGATTGACGAGATCGTGAGGTTAGCCCCAACGTTTTTTAGAGGGCACTCACTACCTGAACCAACGTATGTGGCGGACAGAATATCTAAGGAGGTGAGGAGAAAGGTTGCTGAAGGTGTTGGAAGGTAAAGTGATTAGGGGTTTCGGTGAGGGAGCAAAGTACGTTTCTAAACCAGTATATAATCTTCTCCTGACGGAGCTCCTGGATGAGCAGCCTTACCCAGGAACCCTGAATGTTGAGGTAGGGATCAGCTATAAGGAAATAGTTAAGGAATGCCCTCCATCACACGTTAAGAGCGTGCTGATGGATGGTGTTGAGAGGGGAGGCTTTTTCTACTGGTTCGGTGACGTGCTTCAGGAGAATAAGAAAGTGATGTCCCTAATCCTCAGGCCTTTTCTCTCCAGGCACGCGGAAACTGTCTTGGAGGTTGTTTCAGGCATGAACTTAAGGAAGGAGCTGGCCTTAGGTGATGGAGCTCCTCTAAGAATTAAATTAATATGTGGGGAGTTACCTAAAGTTGATTAGGTTCAGATGTCTTAGGTGCTCCCACTGCTGCTTCTTTACATTACCTAAGGAACAACCCGTTCTTCTGGAGGAAGAAGTCAGGAGGCTTAAGGAGTTAGGTAGGGAGAGAGGCATTAAGCTAGAATTCACTAAGGTGTCGGAGGACCTCTACCGTTGGGTTATTTGGGGTTACTGCCCCTTCTACGACGTCAGCAAGAGGGAATGCACGATATATGGTGAGAGGCCCTTAGCCTGCAGGATGTTCCCCCTACTTATTAACCCACAAAATGGTGAAGTCAGTGTTTCGAGAGCCTGTGATTGGGTTAGGGCTAACTTCAGAGAAATAACTGAATCCAACCCTTGGGAGGTCTTCCCGGAAGAGATGAAGGCCGTAGTAACTGTTTTTAAGCGGCTGCGAAGAACCGATTAAGGGTTTAAGCTTTGGTTAAGTACGTGAAGACATCGATATACTTCACTACTTATGATGATGGGTTGGCTGAGGAGATACTTAATTACTTAAGGAGCAACTATGAGGTTATTGAGTCGAGAAGGAGTGAAGTGGTTAGGGAGCTCTACTATGTTTCATTAAGAGGCAAGCACCCAGAAGTATCTAACGCCTTAGAGGGGAAGGTAATTTGGTTTAAGGTTGATTTGCTTGAGTTCACTTAATCCAGGAGTTTCTTGATGAAGTAAGCACTAATTACGAATAAGGCCGTGATTGCTGCAGTAACCGCAAGCAATTGCTTGTTGCTTGTGTTTAGGGATGCAATCACTACAGCGGAAACAATTAGGAGCACCCTTAAATCAATTCCTGACCTCATATTAACCTCACCTTACTCCCCCCTAAGGCCCTAGATAAGCCCGCAGTTATTGAGGTCAGTATAACCAAGTAAACGCCTGGAAGGAAGATTAGGGAATAAACTAGGGAGACCGCAGTCGTTAGTAAGGCAGTAACTATATCCATTACAGTATCTAAGTAAACAAGTCTTTTCTCATTGACTGAGGGCTTAGGGTATGGAGCACCATCAAAAACCAACTTAATCCTTACCTTACCCTCGGGCAGGTTGACTGATGATACCTTAAGGCCTAATGACTTCCAGGTGTAGGGCATCCAGCTACAGTTCATTCTCTCCCCATCAACGATAACTTGATTTACGGTTGCTTCACTAACTGCAGAAATAACTGCTTTCCCGGAGTTGGGGAGTTCGAGGAAAGCACCTATTGTTTTGTTAGTTACTGAGGAATTAATGAGTACCGAGCCCTTAGGGAGGAAGAGAGTTACTCCGTTAGAGTATATTGCCGGTACAACCTTAAGAACCGCTTCCTTAATGGAGGAACTTACTTCTGGGGGTTCCGGCCTCACGTAATAACCTGAGAAACCAACCATTAAGCTCAGAGTGAAGTTCTTCGGTAACGTATCTAGGCTATCCCCAATAATTACCTCCCCACGCTCATCACCCAAAATAACTCCTACTGGCGTGCTCCCTCCAGAACTACTGTAGAAGTATAGGATAGGGTAAGGAAGTGGGTTACCGTCAACGTCCCTCACCCACAACTTAATTGTTGGGTTTATGTGTACCGGTGTCCTCGAAGTAACTGTTTGGAAGGTGTTCACGAAGGCAGGCATTAGGGGGAAACCAACATACATCACTACTGAAGCAGCTATGAGGAAAGCACCTACTCCCTTACCCATCCTGAAAGGGAGTGAGTAAAGAAGCACACCAATAACGCCTAACTTATCCCTGAAGGAGTAAATGAATGAGGAGAGTAAGTAGATGAGCTTAACTGAGGAGAAGGCAGTAGTCAGTAGCGAAGCAGCAATGCCTAAGGGGGCTGAGAGGAAGGAATAGCTTGATGACCTAATCAGTGTTGAGGCATAAGTTAATCCTAGGAAGGCAGTACTTAATCCGGCTGTTAAGCTAGATAACCATAAGTAGAAGGAATCCCACCCAATACCTAACTCATTAAGTATTATGTCTCCTGCCGAAATTATGAGGGTTATTGATGAAATAAGTACTGCAGCAGTTATTGAGTCAATAATTAGTTTAGGTCCCCAGGACTTCAGGGGCCTGTAAGGTACGGGTAAAGCAAGTATCAGGACACCTAACGTGTAAGTAAGCATGGCTAGGTCTGAAGCGATCACCAGAAGTTCCGTCATTATCCATCACGGCTGAGGTGGTGGGGGAAGAGGCTGGTAGATCGCTGCAGTAATGTAGGATATTAGTGCAAAGACTGATGAACCTATAGCCATCCAGAAAGCCGCGAGAACCGCGTCCTCAATCAGGGACTGCCCTGCCTTCTTAACCCTATGTATGGGTATTGGCGCCCCCCTTATCGCCCAACCCACAGCCCAAGACACGAGAAACAGTGCCCAAGCTATAGCCATTATCTGGACAGTCAGTCCCTGAACGAAGGAAACTATGCCCAAGCCAGCACCCTAAAATTAGCTGGCATAATAAAGTGTTCTTTAGTGACGTAACACCTAATTCTAGGGTGTGTTTGGGGCTGAAGAGATGGGGGGTTAACGTCAGGGTTTACTGGTGCTCAAGCAGGAACGTCCCTAGTCGAGACCCTAACTGCGGTGGTGAGGGTGAAGGAAAATTAATTAGGGTTGCTGAGCCAGGCGACATACGTCCAGCCTTCCAAGGAGATATTGAGTTAATTAATGAAGGATTAACTAATGAGTTCGGATCACCGAGCTTACTGAGTGAGTTAGGGATAGGCGATTACCCAACATACCTTAATAAGGCACCTCATTTCGACGATATGAAGGAAGTTATTGTTGGCGGAAGCATTGTCGGGAGACTTTACTTCGACCCTAAGTACCTTATGTGGCGCTGGAGATTAAGTAAAGTTAGTGCGGAGTTAGCTGCTTCAGAAGGTTTGGTGCCGGTATTCAGGTTAAGGGGTCCCCTAAGACCCCTCCAGGTTTTGGGTGAGGGATCTGGAAGGGAAGGCGATCAGGCAGTAGTCATTGATAATAATGGTGATGTTGTGGGTCTTGCAGTGGTTAGGAGAGGCCACTACAGAATACAGACAATATTTAGGTCTGCCTCAACATACCCGATAAGGCTTAAGGCTTCATTAAGTGATTACTTGAAGATCAATGATGAGTTATTCAGGTCTAGGGTTTCTAAGGCCTTCAAGCGTGTCGCAATAATGGCTGAGAAAACTGGGTTGCTCCCCCTGGTTTCTTTCTCAGGAGGTAAGGACTCCCTAGTGGCTCTCGACATAAGCGTTAAGGCAGGCCTGGAGCCCTCAATACTATTTAATAATACGGGAATAGAGTTTCCTTCAACAATAAGTAACGTGGACGAGGTATCCAGGACTTACGGGCTTGAGCTGATTGAGGCTTCGGCAGGAGACCTATTCTGGGAGGGGGTGAAGTCCTTCGGCCCTCCAGCAAAGGATTACAGGTGGTGCTGTAAAGTAGTTAAGATGGCACCGATAGCTAAGGTATATAAGGAGTTGTTTAGGGAGGGCCTACTATCCATCATAGGTCAAAGAGCTTACGAATCCATAAATAGGTCTAGGTCTGGCGCCGTATGGAGAAATAAGTGGCTGCCTTCAGCACTTAATGTTGCTCCGCTTCAGGAGTGGGATCAGCTGACCGTATGGACGTACATAATGATTAATAAGCTGCCTGTTAATGACCTATACTTTAAGGGATTCGATCGCTTAGGCTGCTACCTCTGTCCCGCAGGCAATGTAGCCGAATACTATATGGTCATGAAGCACTATCCAGAGCTGTGGGAGCGATGGATAAATATATTGGAGGAATGGAGGAAGAAGTTAGGGTTAAGTGATTATTGGGTGAAGTACCACCTGTGGAGGTGGTTGAGTCCTTCAGCCGAAGGAAGAAGGAAGGTGGAGTCTTGGTTAGGTATTAAGGAACCCGGCGACTGGAGGGAAGAATACGTTAGGAGGTCAGGCATTAGTGTGGAGTTAATTAAGTCAGTGGACAATGAGGTTGAGTTAAGGGTGAAGTCCTCGTTAGGTGTTGATGGATTGAAGAGTCAATGGAGGGTTTTAGGCACCTCAATCCATGAGTGCGGAGATAAGGTAACCATTTATTCGAAGGATTCAGCGATTGAGGTCGATGGCGAATCAATTAGGGCTTCAGGCAGTAATGCCTTAGAGAAGGCATTCACAGCATTAAAACTGATGGTTAGGTGGGATAAATGCGTGGGTTGCAGGAACTGCGAGACCTGGTGTCCTGAGGGAGCCATACGGGTGATTAACGGGAAACCCATCGTTAAGCCATCATCCTGCACAGGCTGCCAAATATGTGTTGAGGTCTGCCCAATATCTGAGGTATTCACGGAGAAGCTCCTGGTTTCCCAAGCACTAAATAATCACTCACCGAAAAGAAGAAGGGCTTGGGTCAGCCTAAATCTATACAGGAACGCTAGGGAAATAAGGAAGTATGAGGTTAGGCCAGACTATAGCGGGTTGAAGGAATTCTTTCGAGAGTGATCAGCTAGTGGTCCTTTCTTCAATCAATTAATCCGTTAGGACGCCACTCATCATCCGTAAAAATATTATGTTAAGGCATTATTATAGGGGGTGCGGCACTACCTCCCCTAAGAACTCACTCACTGAGCGTGTATGCCTCAAGAACATAAAGTAATTCATTAGTTCTTTGCTTTGTCGTGTTTGAGGTAACGACCAATATCTCCCTGTCCCTGTAGCTACCTTCCTTCCAAACACCCTTATAACTTATTAGGTAGATATGCCCGCTCCATCCGTCCTCCTTAAGGAGTTCCTTAAGGCTGTACTTAACTATGGAGAGGTCTGATGCTTTAGGGTCCCATTCCTTAAGTATGTCAGGAATTAACTCCTTAACCACTTCCTCAGGCTTTCCTTTACGTAATGATTTCTCAACCAGTTTTCCGTCCTTTATCCTAAGGATTAAAGATTCACTCATCACTGACCCCTAAGTTCCTTAGCGCCTGCTTAAGCCCTCCCTCAACATCTAGCTTTCCGTCCGGAGTTAGTGCCGGTTGAGTAAGCACTTTAATTACTCCCCCGCCCTCTAACTCCGCCATTAACTGAGGTAGCCACGTAAGACCTAAATCGTCAGTCTCTCCATACTTCGAGAGGAACACGTAGTCTTCCTTCCTGACCTCAACATCAACACCTAACTTCTTGCTTAATTCATCAGTTATTCCAGCAAAGTACTTGTGTTGGGGGTGACCGTCTGAGGTCACAAGGATTAATTTCCTTACTTTCTTAACCATCCCTAAACACCTCATTTGGTTAGGGATTAGGGATTAATAAGTGGTGTTCAGTGAGCCAATCACATCATTTAATCAGTTCCCGGATTCCTCAACATCCATTCATTGATTGAACTCAAGGTTATTTAAAGTGATTTCACCTAAATCACTGGTCCTGATGGAGATGCTTACTAAGTTAAGGAAGCTCGTGAAGCCATTAAGCCATAGGGTCGGGAAGTTCCTGGGGGGCTTAGGCATCAGCCCCAACACCCTAACTTGGGCTGGGTTAGCTCTAGCGTTATTAACTCCTGTCCCGGCCTACTATCAACGCCCATGGATAACACTAACTTTATTGACTGCTTCTTCAGTGCTTGACGTTCTTGACGGCGCTGTAGCTAAGGCCTGCGGCCTAACAAGTAGGAAAGGAGCTTTCCTGGATTCATTCAGTGACAGAGTCTCTGACGCTTCATTCATTACTGCCTTACTTCTCTTAGGCCTGAAGCCATTAACCACGATCATGATCTTAGCAACATCCTTACTCATTAGTTATGCTAGGGCCAGAGGGGAGGCCCTATCCTTAAGGATGGAGGGGGTTGGGCTTATGGAGAGGGGCGACAGGATACTTTACTTGGGTTTCTTAATGGTGCTTTTCGGAATTAATGCTGGATGGTGGGCTGAGTTTTTTGGTTGGGTAATGATTTTCCTTAATTCAGTAACTATAATACATCGTGTGGCCTACATTATGATGAGGGGATAGTTCGGTGTTTGATGCGTGGGTATTTACTTTAGGTAATGAGGTTGTTGAGGGGAGAGTGATTAACACTAACGCAGCGTACTTAGGCAGAAGATTATTCGTTATGGGCTTCAGGGTCTTAGGGAATGTATCCCTGGTAGATGATCCTGCTTTAGTCAGTGAGTTCGTTAGGTACGTATTAAGTAAGGAACCTAAGGTAATCGTTACTTCAGGTGGTCTAGGGCCTACGTACGATGACAGAACCCTGGAGGCTGTCGCTAAGGCCGTAGGCAAGGAATTAAGGCTTAATGATGAGGCCCTACAGATGGTTAAGTTAAAGTATGTTGAGGGAGGCCTCACACTAACTGAGGAGAGGGTTAAGATGGCCTACCTTCCTGAAGGTGCTGTACCTATACCTAATCCAGTAGGTAGTGCTCCCGGATCATGGCTTGAGGTGGGTGAATCAGTAATTATTTCTTTGCCTGGAGTTCCCAAAGAGATGGAGGCTATGTGGGAGGGTTGGGTTGAGCCCAGATTAAGGCGTATAGCCCCAAGAAAGCATGTTGTTGAGAAGGTCTTTAGGGTTAAGGGGGTTCCTGAGTCTTCGGCAGCTAAGGTGGTTAAGGAAGTTCTTAAGGCCTACAGCAACGTATACATTAAGACCCACCCTAAAGGCCATGAAATAAAGAAGCCCGTGCTGGATGTTTACGTGATGGTTTCTGGCGAGGATGAATTAACGGCTAAGTCGGTTGCTGAGGAGGTTGTTGGTAGGTTGAAGGGAGGGTTGAGGGGTTTAGGAGGGGTTATTGAGGAACCCGAATAACCCTACACCACCAGCTATTTCCTCCCAAGATATGTTGAATGGAGTGAGTAACTGCTGAAGGACTGACTTGGTTGCCTCTATGTATTCGTCAATATCTACGTCACTTAACTTAGCTAGCTGGATGGCCTTAACTTTATCCTTAGTTCTTGTCTTCACGTAAAGAATGATGTCTCCCCTAGTTACGTGTTGGCCGTACCTCCTTAGCTGGAGAGCTGCCTTAACATGTATTGGGGTAGTCTTAACGTAGCTGTCTATGTCCTTATTTAGGGTTGTTTTGAAAGCCACCTCATCAAGGGTGAAGTTCCTGTCCCTTAATTTCCTGTAGAGCTCCTTAACGTGCTGCTTAAGGTCCTCCTTCACCCTCTCCAGAGCCACCGGATTATTCTCTATCTTAGTCATTAACTTAACTACGTCATTGAACGTGTCCTGAAGGAGTTTAGGCACGTTCTTCTTCTTACCCGTTAGGCCCTTAACGTCAACCTTCCCGTTCTCGAGAACCCCTAAGTAATTCTTCTTTAGGGCGAAAGCCACGAACCTGTACTTTTTATCTAGCTCTAGGTCAAGGTTGTAGTTCTTGTCAACCCATGAAGTCAACCCATTAAGGGCTGACTCATCAGGATCCCCAAGGAAGAGGGAGACAGTGTCTCCGTAAAGTACCCTCAGACCTAATTCCTTAGCCTTACTTAGTGTTGTTGATATGACGTACCTGCCTAAGGCAGTAACTGATTCGGCCAGCGATGGCGTATAGAATGGGAATTTCTCGTGGCCGAAGACGCCGTAGGACGCGTTAATGTATACCTTCATAGCTCTCTGAACGACGTCATACCAGCTCCTTAAGTCACCGCTTATTGATGGGCTCTTAGCTAATCTCTTATATACCCTGACCCTGAAGTCCCTAAGTAAGCCCACT
>JALWQN010000134.1 GCA_027083115.1 Desulfurococcales archaeon | reverse complement strand
GATCTTAGCGCCTTAAGAACCTCCTCAGCACTTAGAGTGTGCCATGGCATCCCATCATCCCTTATGTGGCAAGAGATTCTTCAATACCTTTGATTCAGTGAAGCCAATTTTAAAATTCTTATTTATGTATTGATTAGGTGATTCAGCACGGAAAGCAACGTCGTTATTATTGGTGGCGGCCCTGGTGGTTATGTAGCTGCTTTAAGGCTGAGGGATTACGGCTTTAATGTTACTTTAGTAGAGCGATCCCACTTAGGCGGAGAATGCACTAATTGGGGGTGCATCCCTTCGAAAGCTTTGATATCAATTTCGGGCTTTCTTAGCGATATGAGGCAGGCTAAGAGGGCAGGCATTGATGTTGCTTTAGCAGGCATTGATTCAAGTAAAGTCACGAAATGGATTAAGAGAGCTATCATGAAGTCTAGGTTAGGTGTTGAGTATCTTCTTGAGGGAGTAAATGTTATTGAAGGTGTGGGCAGGCTGAAGGATGCAGGCACAGTCGAAGTAGTAACTTCCGGAGGCAAAGTCTATATTAAATCAAAGTATATTGTGATCGCTACAGGTACTGACCCAAAACCATTACCCGGCATAACCTTAGATGGTAGCAATATCCTGAGTAATAGAGATTTCTTCGAGCTAAAAGCATTGCCTGAGAGTTTAGCTATAGTGGGGGCAGGAGCTGTAGGCTCTGAGCTTGCTTCTGCACTCGCCCAACTAGGGATTAAAGTACACCTTATTGAATTAATGAATAGGGTTCTGCCCTCACTGGATCCTGAAGTAAGTGCTATAGTTCAGAAGTATCTTACAAAGGATGGAGTAAGACTTCATTTAGGAAGCACAATAAAGGAAATAACGTCATCTTGTAGCAGTAAGCTAAAGGTGGTTATTAGGGGCACTAAGGGAATAGAAGAGGTAGAGGTTAATAAAGTTCTCCTGGCTGTAGGAAGAAAATATAATGTATATGGCTTAGGCTTAGATGATGTTGGGGTTAAGTTAGCTGATCAAGGCTTTATTGAAGTCGATGATTGCATGAGGACTTCAGTACCTACCATATTTGCTGTTGGGGACGTAACTGGCCCTCCTTTACTGGCTCATAAAGCATTTCGTCAGGCACTCATTGCTGCTGACACTATTGCATTAGGAAAGCCTAGGCATCCGCTCCAACCAATACCTATGGTTATTTTTACACATCCAGAGGTAGCTGCAGTAGGCTTGAATGAATCTAAAGCGAAAACTCTTAGTATAGAATACGAGGTCTTCAAGTACCCATTTTCTGCTGTTCCTCGAGAGTTCACTAAATTAAGCAGGGTTCCTGAAGGTTTTGTTAAGGTACTAGTTAATAAGAAAGATAGGAGAATTTTGGGTGCTGAAATTGTTGGCGATGGAGCTTCCGAGCTAATCCATATCCTCTCACTAGCAATAGGTAATGGATTGAAGCCTTACGAATTACTGAATACCGTATATGCGCATCCCACATTATCTGAGGCTGTTGGCGAGATAGCTCATTTAATGTTAGGGGAATCAGTGCATGCTGAGCCTGAAAGAAAAATGAATTAATTATTTTGCTGGAACTAAACTATCCTAGGCATCTTATTCAAGGTTTCTCTGCCTGATTTAGTTACTAAAACCATATTTTCTATTCTTGCACCGAACTTACCGTTAATGTATATGCCTGGCTCTATCGTAATTACCATGCCTGGCTCTAAGACATCATTGACTCCTTGAGCTACCCTAGGAGATTCGTGAACCTCTACTCCGACACCATGACCTAAGGAATGAATGAAGTACTTAGCATAACCCATTCTTTCCAGGGTTTTTCTTGCTACAGCATCAACCTCTGAGGCCTTAATGCCTGGAGCCACATAATCTATAGCTTCAGCTACGGCTTTATCAAGCGCCCCCAATACATTGGTTAGTTCCTTAGATGGCTTACCGATCACTGGAGTTCTGGTCATATCAGCGCAGTACCCGCCAAATCTGGCACCCATATCAATAACGACTTCATCACCTTCATTAATCGCTCTCTCGCTAGGGAGAGCATTGGGATAGGCACCATTAGGGCCTGAAGCAACGATTGTTTCGAAAGCATATCCGTCCGAGCCTAAAGACCGCATAGATCCTTCAAGTAAAGCGGCAACTTCATATTCCCTAATACCGGGTCTAAGGTAATCCAAGGTTTTCCTTAATGATTCCTCGGTTATTCTTAAAGCCTCCCTCATTAAGGATATTTCTCTATCTTCCTTGATCCTTCTTGCTTTAGTGATTTCTTCGCCTATATCTACAACTTCAGTAAATCCTGTAAGGCTTTCTTTAACTTTTAGACCTAATGAGGTAATGTAAGAGAAATCTATACCTACTCTTTTTGGGTTAAGCGATTTTAACTGTTCAGTTATCCATGCAGCCAAGTTTTTAGTTATTGGTTTAGCTTCGATTCCTGGAATATCATAAGTAGAGTAAGGCAATATTTCAGCATCAGAAATTTTACTTGAGACTCTCCAGTAGTCCAGTGCAGGGACAAGCAGTTTGGGGGTCCAACCCTTAATAATTAACAGGTATGTGCCTGCAGGTCTAGGTACCTCCGTGAAGTAAAACACATTCCATTCATAGGCAACTAGGGTTGCATCAAGAGAAGAACCATCCATTATCTCTTCAAGCTTCTTAAGTCTCAAATAGTCACCCAAAAATATTGAGGGATGTTATAAGATAAACTTAACACTTTTGCCTGCGTTTCTTGTTGATTACCGATAGGCAAATACCTTCATTAACGAGTTCATCAGTAACGCCTTCCTCAATATACAGTTCTGATAGTTTTCTTAGATTCTCCAGAGTGGGGTTTTTCCTTACTTCCTTGATTAGAGGTTTCGCCTGGGGTTTTTGCTTGAGTATGGGCTTAATTATTTCGTTCAGTAATCTCCTACCATCAGAGTTCAATAATCCCCATTTACTAAAGTATTTGCCGTACCCTAAGAAAAGCTTCCTGAATAAAGAACTAACCCACGCATTTAGCCTAGGATCTTCTGGCTTCATAACGACTCTGTGATGATTTTACTGTTTTATTATTAAAATATATTATATTTAGCTATTGTTTGCTCCTTACTCTTTCTAGGAATTCGTCAATTAACTCACTTATAGATGGCCCTTCCCTTATTGCTAACTCCCAAGTAACTCTGGCAACAGGCTTATTTATCTTAATGAGCCTGGTTACGTCTGCAGGGCTGCCAAGTACTATGGCATCTGCCTCAGACCTATTAATTGTTTCTTCCAAATCATGTAATTGTTGTTCAGTGTAGCCCGTTGATGGAAGAACTTCTTTCATATGTGTGTATTTGCTGTATAGTTCTTTAATAACCCCAACTGCATACTTCCTAGGATCTACAATTTCGCTAGCCCCATACTTTTTGGCGGCCACGTAACCGGCACCATAAGGTAGGCCTCCATGAGTAACTGAGGGCGAGTCCTCAATCACTATTACTTTCTTGCCCTCCACAAGCTCGGGCTTATCTACCTTCACTTCCATATCTGCTAACGAGATTTTCGCTTTAGGATTGATCCTCCTTATGTTATTGACCACTTTGCTGACGTTTTCTTTCCCTGCTTGGGAGACCTTATTCACTATTACTGCATCGGCCATTATGGTATTCACCTCACCTGGGAAAGAACCTACCTCATGCCCTGGTCTCATGGCGTCAGCCACTGTAATCATGTAATCAAACCTGTAGAACGGAAAGTCATTATTTCCCCCATCCCACAATACTATATTTCCTAACTTCTCAGCTTCCCTAAGAACTTTGCCATAATCAACGCCAGCTAATACAGGAAGCCCTAACCTTATGTATTGCTCATATTCTTCTCTTTCTTCAATGCTTACTTTCCATCTATCTAAGTCCTCATATGTTCGGAATATTTGAACAATCATTTCCTCAAGATTTCCGTAGGCCATAGGGTGCCTGATTGGTGCTGGCTTAATTCCTCGGTGAAGGAGTTCCTTAACCACAGCTCTCGATACTGTTGATTTCCCTGCTCCTGTTCTGACGGCAGTTACTGCTAGGAGAGGCCTAAAAGATGTTAGCATGGTTTCTCTAGGTGATAATATCTTGAAGGATGCTCCATTAGCTAGGGCAACCGACAATATATGTCCAACATTTTCATAGAGTAAATCACTATAAGATAAAACCACTTCATCAACATGGTAGTTTTTAATTATATTGCCTAGTTCGCTCTCAGGCAGTATCGGTATTCCTTCAGGATAAAGCTTTCCTGCAAGTACTGGGGGGTATCTTCTTCTTTCAACACCAGGAATTTGTGATGCGGTGAAGGCTACCACATCATAATCGGGGTTGTCTCTATAGTACACATTGAAGTTATGGAAGTCTCTTCCTCCAGCACCAATAATAATTACTCTCGTGCGTTTTGGCATAACAAGCACCGTAAATTTTTTCAGTCTAAACTAATAAATTTTAATGTAATTTGGATGGAATGTAAAATGTTTTTTTAACTAATATTCCAGCATGTGGATTTGATACGCTACTTTTGAAGCGTTCAGAGCATCTTCAAGAGTTGGGGCAATGGTGCTTCCAATACCTTTTACTCTTTGGATGAAGTCCCTTAATTCAGCTTTAAGGGGTTCTTCACCACTAACAGATTTTTCGGTTACTCCCTCAGTGTAGGAATTAATATGAAGCTTTCTATCGATGAATGAAGCTTTCAAGTAGGAGTCACCCGTGATTACCTCAGCCTCTCTAACTTTTACAGGCAATAAACCATCAGAAATAAGAAGCACATGAGAAGAACCTAATCTTAAGTGAGCAGAAACCACTTGAGGAACTCCATCAATAGTGTTTGAGGTATGAACAGAAAGAATCCTGAAAACATTACTTCCCGTGAGATAGAACGAAAGATCTATATCATGTATCATTAAGTCATACACTATAGGGAACTTCATTCTGTGCTTAGGTCTCCGGGATAATCTCTTAAATATTAAGTAGCGGGCCTTTCCTGCGTTACTGAGCTCTTCCTTAAGAGTTTTAGTGACAGGGTCATACCTGACTATAAAGCCCGGTTGAGCAACCACATCTGAGGTCTTCACGACCTTAATTAGGCCTTCGATATCCTGCGGTCTCAGCCCAACGGGTTTCTCAATAAATATGTTTACGCCTAAGGAAGCTAGGGTTTTTCCAACGTCCAGTAAGTGATCAATAGGTACAGCAATTGTCGCTGCATCAATACCTAAGGAAGCAATCAATTCTGGGTTGGTAAAGTATCTTTTGATTTTGAATTCCTCCGCAACTTTCTTGGCTACCTCCCCACGGATATCAACAACAGCTTCCAGAGCTACTAGACCATCTCTTTCTAGTTCCTTTAGGGCACGAACTATGTTTCTGCCCCACATCCCTACTCCTACTGCAGCAACCGAAACTTTACTCAGTGCTTAACCACCTCACATATTTCCTGAACGAGGGTAATTAATCATCTAGCTCACTTGAGGAAATCAAGAAATGAGTTTGATACACCAGCTCTTTTAATAAAGTTTTGAAAGTTCCTTACAATTGCTTCCTGAACCTTACTTGCGTTAACTCTCTTCAATTCGCTAATTATTTTTATGGTCTCCTGAATTGTTTCAGGCTCAAGCACGAGTCCTCTATAGTTGTATGGAGCGTCTGACTCAGTAAGGATTGATTCAAGAGGAGTTTCTTTAACTATATTTCGGGACTTTTTCTGGATCTTAATAGCTGAATTAACACCTATGAAAGACCCATAGTCAAGGAGCTCTTTCAGTTCTTTATGTGTACCCGTAAACCAATGAGCAGCAACGGCCTTAATTCTATACGATCTCAGCTCATTAATTAAGTATTTCCATGCGCCTGCCCCGTGGACAGATAGACCTATTGCTCTTCTTTCAGCCTCGGCAAGGAACTTTCTAAAAATCCTTAATTGATCTTGAAAGGTTTTTGCCATGAACTTAAGGTCAAGCCCTATTTCACCAAAGAATTTAACCCTGTAACTTAAGCGTAACACCTGATCTATTTCGTATTCAATCACTTTGTGTGCATTCCAAGGGTGAATACCTACAGCAGGCACAACATTATTGCATTTGAGAGATATTTGGAGTGTTCGTTTAGATGATTTTAGATCGTCCGATACCGCTAATAGGATGTAGCCTGAATCTAGTCCGCAATAATTCTTTAATGAAGTATTGCTGAGTTCGTGTAAGTGCACGTGTGAATCAATGATCAATTTGTTCCATCTCAGGGATTAATGGGTATATGCTTAAATCCATATTTCTTTAGGAGTTTTTCCGCGTGGGGACTTATTGTTGGAGAGGCTATTACTCCTTTGACGTTAATCCCTAGGTTCGAGTAATATTCGACATATCTCTTAAGTTGATAAACTGCCGAGAGCTTTGCTGTGCTTCTTTTTACTTCAACAAGGATTAAAGAGCCTTTTCTATCTCTCAAAATAACGTCGATTCTTCCATGCGGTGTGCTTACCTCCCTTGAAACCAGTACAGCACCTTCCTCAATAAGGGAAGGATTAAGAGCTATGCGATCCCTCATGCTTTCTTCACTACCTTCTAAAATGAACTTCCCTCTCTCCAAAGAAGCAATCAAGTAATGAATTTCCCCCTCAATCATTATTGTTAAACGCTCTTTAGGATGAATACGTAATGCTCTAATAATGGCTCTATCTTCGTTGGTCTCGGCAATTATATGTGCCTTAGGTTGCCAATTTAGGGGGTTTCTTCCTCTACCTTCATGAATAAGTAGTGTCCCGTCTTCCTTGATGATTATGAGTCTCTCTGCTTTTGTTGCCTGACTAGTCGCTCTGCCTTCATATTCAATGCTGCATCTCGCCACTAGAACTATTGTGGCTTTCTTGAGCCACTTTTTTATCAAGTTAATTATTTCTTTCGGACTAACGCATCCTTCTAGGATGTTGCTTTCTTGACACATACCTTATTACCTCACTGACTAGTTCAACAGCTTTATCTAACTCCATATCTTGAAGGGTTGCTGAAGCAGCTTCTGCATGACCTCCAAACTTCCCTCCTGTTCTTTTGGCTAACTCTTCGCAAATCCTGTAGGCTTTGTCATCTAATGTTCTTATAGTAACTACTACTTTCCCTTCCTCCCTCCTTATGAGGGCTACGTCTTTATGTGTAATTCTCGCGAATTCGGTAGCTGCAATGCCTAAGAGTCCTGCGTAAATACGTGATTCAGGTAAGGATAGCGTAATAACTTTCATGAGGCCTACCTCCAAAGATCTCTCGCCCATTAATTTAAGGAGCCTATGAAGAAGAAACTTAGCTATCTTTGCTCTTTCTGTAACCTCAGGATCGGTATGAAGTTCCTTACCCTCAAGCATTACCTTGACTAAGTAAGTTAGGTAATCAATATCGCCTGGGTCCCTAGCTATAGATAACTTTATCAGGTCAGCTACCTTAGCTGCTTCAGAATTCTTTGCTTCCCCACCCTCGCAAATATCAGCTACATCAACTAGGAATTTCTCGTAGGGGTTCACGGCGAGCTTCAAATCATTAATCATTAATCTCGGGCAGGAAGGTGCTTTTCTCCAAACTGCTTTGACATTAGGGATTGAGCTGAGATCCTTAACTAGTTCTGCTGAGCTTTTATGGTGATCAATAATCACTATCCTCTCGGCCTTAGATGCTAATCTACGTATGAATCCTGCCAGTTCTCCACTAATTGCTAAATCAAGGAATACGCCCTCTCTCAATTCTTTCTCTATTTTTCTTGCGTCAAGATGAGCCCTCCATGGCTGCGTAAAAACTAGCGTTATATGGTTGGGCCAAGAATCAAGGAGGTAGTGCTTAACATAAAGATAAGCCGAAATTACGCCGTCGCAGTCGCCGTGGCAAATTACGCCGGAGTCCTTCATCAGTCATCACTCAATTAATGCGTGAATTATTTATAAGGGTTGAAGAGTTCTAGAGCGTTGGTTAATGATGATGTCATCAGTTAAATTAACTAATGATAAGTTTGCAGATCCATTAAGTTGGGCAACCATCAAACTTGTTAGACAGAAATATCACATGATAGGTACTCATTCTGCTGTAAAGAAATGCTTGTGGGTGCATAATGCACTAACGGAGCAAAGGTTCTGCTATAAATGCAAGTTTTATGGCATTGAGTCCCATAGATGTATTCAATTCTCCCCTTCGGTACTTTGGTGCTGGAATGCATGCCTTCATTGCTGGAGGATCAGGCCTCAAGACATGGGGCTTTCCTACAGGGATCTAACCAGATTACCTTATGTTGATGACCCTGAATTCCTTGTTGATCAAGCGATTATTGAGCACAGAAGAACTGTTAGCGGTTACAGAGATAGGGCTCCTAAAGATATGTGGGAAGAAGCAATGAACCCCAAGCATGTAGCCATATCACTGACTGGTGAGCCCTTACTTTATCCTAGATTTGGTGAGCTACTTAAGGAATTCCATAAGAGAGGTATAACGACTTTCGTAGTTACTAGAGGTGTTAGGCCTGAAGTTATTGCTTCATTGGATGAGGAACCAACCCAGCTCTATGTGTCTCTTGAGGCTTGGAACAAAGAAATGTATGAGTACTTTAACAGACCCTTAACTACTAAAGCATGGGAAAAAACTATAGAGACATTGTCTCTTTTTCCCTCTTTATCTTCACCGACTGTCGTGAGAATAACGCTTGTGAAAGGATTTAATAATGGTTCTAGGGATATTATGGGTTTCGCAAAGTTACTGAAGGAAAAAGAACCGACCTATATAGAAGTTAAGGCTTACATGTATGTAGGTGGCTCCACAAATAGGTTGACTCGTGAAAGCATGCCTACACTTCGTGAAGTATATGGCTTCGCAAGTTCATTAGCTAAGGAATTAGGTTATAAACTTGCTTCTTACTCTGCTCCCTCAAGAGTGGTTTTACTGAGTAAATTCAGTAAATCAGTTATTAGGTATGGTAAAGGCTGCCCTAAAGGCTGGGAGACTGAAGAAATAGGTGATGAATTCTCTGGGGAATACGGAGCACCAGAGGACGTAATCTGATATAATCCAATGAAAAGTAGGAGTAGAAAAGGAACTTGGTTAAAAACTTAGGCAAAAGGTTTTGTTATATTCACATCCTCAATTAAGACATATGGGGCTTTTGTTGGTGTCCTAACTTCCCACCACCTAATCATGTATAGAGCCCTACCTAAATCACTTACGTTTTTCATTATTCTATCTAGTTTATCAGCTATCCTAACCCTACCTACATCACCAATTATCTTCCCGTTCTTGACTAGCAAGCACGCATCTCTACTCACGGTAGAAAACACACCCTCAACATAGTTTTGTAGTCTTGTATACCAGTTATTATTAATTATTAGGCCATTCTCTAATTCTTTTGGTAGGTTATCTTCATTTAATCCGCCTGTAGATATCTTCAGGTTCCAGGGGGTTGGAAAAACCAAACCTGCGTTCCCAGTGGGTTTTGCACCCATTTTTCTGGCTGTTCCAGAGTTATGTAGCAAGTTCTTCAAAATACCTTTCTCTATAATTGGCTTATTGTATGTAGGTGTTCCTTCATCATCGAAGGCTGCAGATGAAGGGAGTTCTGAATCTCTTGGCACGTCATCAAGAGTTAATTTTTCATCACCTACTTGATCCCCGGGCTTAAACTTAGCAAAGATTGAGTAACCCATTAAAACAGCTGCTGCTGAGGCCATGAAACCCACATAGTTCATTAGGTTCCCAACAACTAGCGGTGATAAGATAACATCATATTTGCCAGGCTCATAATCCGCTTTATTTGTGGTTATTGAGGCAAAGTATCCAGCCTTGCTCCCTACCTTCCTAATAGCCCTTAAATCAAGGTATCTACTGCCAAAGCTCCAATGGCCGCTCATGGGTCCCTTGAAGGCCCTTAAGTAGGCCTCCACAGAAGTACCTTCCTCGAAACCGCTAAAACCTTTACTTGTTGCTACCGCTCTTCTTTCATGGCTTAAGGTGAGTGTACCAGCTACTCTATCAGCACCCTCCTGAAGGGCAGCGTCTATCATTTCTTGGGCAGGCTCCTTAGGGCTATCAATAGCTTTTATAACGGCTTTATCCATCAGTCCTTCCAAAGGTTCCCAAGGCTTGGGTTCTGGTAGCGGAGCGTAAAGCTCGGATTCTTCAAGTCTTTCTAAAGTTGTTATAGATTTCTTCACATTATCAATTATTTTCTCTGGATCTTGGATCGAAAGGGATACCTGAAGTACTCTTTTATTCTTAGCCAAATATATTGTGGCTTCAGTATTTATCCATGATTGAGTGACGGAAGGCTCTGTATTCCAGAGCTTAACCATTACAGAATTTCTCCAATTTATTATTGCTGATACATCATCAAATTCTTTCTTGAGTTTTCTAACAACATCTTCAGCTATTTGAAGAGGATCTATCATTTGCTAATCACCCCCAACCTAATTTTGGATATTTTAAGATCTGGTCCCCCGAACCACACAGGAACACCTTGCCCTGGCTCTCCTTTTCCGCACATTCCTGGGTAGAACCTTAATTCTTTTCCGACATCAGTAACTCTGCTGTAAAATCCTTTAGTCGTCACCTCCAGTACAGGGTTCTTCACGGGTTCCGCTAGCTCTCCTTTCCTGATCATATATGCTTCAAGACCAACAAACCTCATATTCCATCTCATATCATCTATGTTCCATTCCATGTACGACTTCATGAAAACGCCTAGCTGGATATCCTCCAGAAGTTCTTCGAAGCTTGAAGTCCCAGGCCTAAAATAAGTGTTGCTCATCCTGATTATTGGTTCAGAATTGTAGTCCATTGCTCTAGCTGCTCCATTACTGGTGGTGTTAAAGATTTTTGCTGTATGCCTGTTATGTAATGGCTCATTAATTACGCCTTCTTTGTAAAGGTATCTTGGCCTTGCTGGAACTCCTTCATCATCAAAAAGGTAGTAACCAGAGCTTCCGGGTATTGTAGGGTCCTCAACAACCGTAACTAGGTCACTACCTATTCTGAAACTACCTATCATTTCAGGTTTAACGAATGACTCCCCTGCTTGAGCAGCTTCTCTCCCTAAAATCCTGTCGGCCTCCATAGGATGGCCCGCGGATTCATGAACTATTAAACCAACTACTTCAGACCCAGCAACTAAATCAACAGGTTCTTTTGGCGGTTCAACGCCTTTGAGAAGCACATTCTCTAGCTTAGGGACCTCATCCCTTATTTTATCCCTTACCTCCCAATGATCTATGAGTTCGGCACCACCTGAACCACCCAACTCAATCATTCTCTGTAGACTTCCTCTGTTTGTGCTGAGAAGAACAACATTTAGGCCTACATTAACTCTCGGGATTAGTGAATGAATCTGTCCCCCATCAGAATTCATTATTAACTTCTCCTCTAAGGAAGTAGAAACCTCAAACATTGTTATGGGCACTTTAGCTTCCTTGACTGAGGACTGAACTTCCTTCCATAATTCTTTACCTAGCTTAAGCCTTTCTTCTACGCTAAGGTCTTCCAAACGTTTCTTGAGTGTTACGGAATAGGATACTTTCCCTAAGTAGTCCGCACTAAATACGATAGGTGCCTTTCTTAATGAAGAAACGTTCTTTGCTCTCACTATAGCAGCGTTCAACGCTTTCTTAATGCCTTCCTTACTTAAATTATTTGTTGCTGCGAAGCCTAGGGAACCACCAACGATTACTCTAATTCCAACTCCTTCTTTGGCTTCTGTGCTTGCACCAATAACTCTATCGCCACGCATCATTAGCGAATCAACTGCGTTCTTGTGGTATCTAGCTTCAACATAAGAAGCTCCCAGCTTGAGCCCTTCATTAATAGTATATAATATTAGGTCTTCATCGGCTGACAGAAAACATCACCTAATTAACTAATTGATTTCAGCTTTATATATAACTACTCGTTAAGGCACAAGGTATTAATTAGAACAAAGTAATTATAGAGTATTACATGATCTTGGTTAAAACTTGATTTGTGATGATATTATTTCTCTTTCAGTTTCTCATTAGCTACCTCATAACCTAGTTGGAAAGCCTTTATGTTAGCTTCTAACCACCTCTTAGGAACCCTTCCCTTCATAGCTTCGAGCAAAGTTTCTCTATCAAATGGAGCGTTATCATACTTTTCCAGCATCCTTGCGTAAGCGCCAAGTACAGCTATATTCATTGCTTTAGTGGTTCCGGCTTTTCCTGCAAGTTCTGTGAAGTCATGGTAGA
>JALWQN010000133.1 GCA_027083115.1 Desulfurococcales archaeon | reverse complement strand
GAGTAAGTTTGAAGAAATATTTTCCTTAATTAAGGAAGCTCGTGAAGTTCTTGAGGGAAACATCCATAGGACCCCCTTAACCTTCTCGACATACTTCTCCAACCTAATCAGTAGGAACGTCTACCTGAAGTTAGAGAATCTTCAGAAGACCGGGTCCTTTAAGGTGCGTGGAGCATTATTTAAGATTAGTTCACTACTTCCTGACGTGCGTGAGAAAGGCGTTGTTGCTGCCTCCTCAGGCAATCATGCCCAAGGAGTTGCTTATTCAGCAAGTAAGTTGGGTGTGAAGGCAACAATAGTTATGCCTAAGACAGCACCCCCATACAAAATAAACGCTACAAAATCGTATGGGGCCAAAGTAATTCTTAAAGGGACGGTCTATGATGAAGCATATGTTGAAGCAGTAAAAATAAGTAGAGAGACTGGAGCATACTTCATACACCCTTTTGACGACCCTCACGTGATTGCTGGGCAGGGAACAATTGGTTTAGAAATATCTGAGGACCTACCTAAAGTCAATACCGTCTTAGTTCCTGTGGGTGGCGGAGGGCTTATTTCAGGTATAGCTGTAGGTATTAAGGAGTCCCTTAGAGGCAAAGCCATTAAAGTAATTGGTGTTGAGCCGGAAGGCGATCCTAAACTAAAGGGGGCTCTATCAGTAGGTAAGCCCGTGGAGGTGAGTCCAAAGCCTTCTCTAGCTGACGGCGTCCTAACGAAGTCTGTAGGGAGACTGACCTTCCAGATAATTAGGGAGTACGTTGACGACGTTCTTGAAGTGAGTGAGGATGAAATAGCTAGAGCTATGTATCTTTTACTGGAGAGAGGCAAGCTGCTTGCTGAAGGTGCTGGTGCCTTACCTCTTGCAGCCATTCTTAAGTACGGGAGGAAATTACCTGGTGATAACATTGTTGCTGTGGTTAGTGGAGGTAATGCGGACCTAACCACATTATATAGGGTTATTTTAAGGGGATTGTCTGCTGAAGGGAGATTAGCTAAGATAACTCTTGAGCTTAAGGATCAGCCAGGGACCTTGAAGGAAGCGCTGGGATATGTGTCCAGTTCCGGGTGCAACATTATTGAGATAAGGCATGATAGGTTTGGTCCGGGGATGCCTCCCGGATACGCTAATGTTGAGTTATTGGTTGAGACACCATCGAAGAAAGCCATAGATGACGTGATAACTAAGCTAAAGGATGTTGGGGTTAGGGTGATCAGGCATGTGTGACTTCAGGACCCAATTAGCTATTGAGGTCACGACAAATCAATTGAGCCTGGTTTCCCAAGTGATTTCGAATCTGAAGAAAGAACTTTCTGAGCTACTAAAATACAGGTGTAGTTTAGAGGAACATATATTCGTTTGTGGTTCAGGAAGAACGTTGGTCAAGGTACTTCCTTATGCTCCAGCCTCAGGTACTGAGGTAGTGAGTACAGGGCAAAGAGGTATTTTATCAATAGTTATTGAGTCAGATAGTGCTGATAAGCTCGTCGAACTTAACGACTTCTTTGGGAAATCACTAAGGACTGCGGGAATTAAGTACAGGAGGATTGAGTGATTCCATAATCACTCACGTACTTCAGCTTGGGAGTAGACATCATTGATCAGCTCCTGCCTGGACACATCATCATAAATACTACATTAGCGAATAAGATAAAAGTTACTGAACTGAAGGAGTTAGATCAATTATTTCTTTCTGCCTGAATGTTCTAAAGCATGGAGCTCACTGCGTAAGTGAGTAACGAGGAAAGCATAGGGACAAGAAATACTGCATCAGCCAAACCCATACCCCCAATAACCACGTACCTTGACTTAAAGAGTGAGGTATTCCTTAGGTTAAGGAGGTCTACCCCAATTAAGGTAGCTATAGCTGAGGATGAAAAAACCAGTAATGCGGCTACTGAGGGGTTGCCTAAGCCTTCAGTGAAAGCAATGGAGGGGAGGGTGGTTAATGTAATTACGGTAATTAATGGTATCCCGAGACCTGAGCCCTTAATTACTTTAGTTAAGCGATTATATACCAGGGTTAGGAAGAGCGTTAAGAGAACGAAGTTCTGTATTGATGTAGTTAGAGTAACTATTGCCTCATATATTGCGGCAGCACTTAAAAACAGCGGAATTAACGCACCAGCAAGATTAATCAAGATATCGCTAACTATCTCGACACTTAAGTTAATGGTTTGGTAAATTCCTTCATTCCCTAAAGTAACTACTAAAGGCTTACTTACTTTATCTCTGAAGCTATTTCTACTAACCCATAAATTCACGCTCCCGCCCAAATAAATTAAAGAAATCAGTAAAGCACCTAAGGAAGGAGCTAAATCCGGACTCATTCCTAACCATTCAAGGTACGTGGTTAGGAAGAGGAACCCGACACCCGAAATAATTACTTCCTCAGACTTCATCCGTACCCGAGAGAAATCTTTCAGTAGGGATATAGTTATAAAGCCACTGATGTTTTATGGGCCTCGAAACATCTTAATATCCTGCACTCACTCAATAATGTGGTGTCCAGATGCTTAAGATGCTTAAGCCGCTAGTCGAGTCAACAGACTTGGCTATATACTCTTATGTTAAGCCAGGAGCAATACATAGGTACTCAACGAAATTCAAGGACCTACACCAGTACGTACGTCTCCTAACATCCTCTCTTGAAGTCTATTATGAGGCGTCCGATCTGGGAGATGAAGTGAGTAAAGGAAGAAAATCATTTACTGACGTTAGTGTCGGCTCCCTAATTAGGAGGGCTCTTCAGGAGAGCAGGAGGTTTGCGGAAGCCACTGACCTCCCGGAGTACCACCTCTTGATGATTCCGTCAGTCATTTCTGCAACGTACACGATATCAACCCTAGGTTATATGGATATAGGTCGTTACCAGAAAGCCATGAAGTCTTTACTGATGTATTCATCCCCTAAGGATGCTATTGATGTTTATGACGCCTTTAGAGGATTCCCCAGTGATTTGGGCAGGGCATTAGGGACTGCAGGAATTACTCCGGGTCTAATAAAGACTGAGTCCCTTACAGTGAGTGACCTTCTTGAGGAAGTAAGTAAATTCAGTAAATTATCCAGGTACTTACTCGGCGAGGGAACCTCAGTAAGTGAGCTCGTGACCAGATTCACATCAACATATCTAGACACGGGTGACTTAAATTCTGCAGCCGTAAGTTCGTACGCTCTTCTGCTTGAGGTTTATGAGGGAGTAAGAATTAATCCGTTAATTAAGGATAAGAAAGATTTTCTGAATCTTTTGAAGCTAGATAATAAGTTAGTTAAGGAGGGCCTAGTGAAAAATAACTTGATCCCTGCGCTGAATGAGGCCATTTTTGTAGGGATACTTAAGTTCGAGTACCCTAAATCCTAGTCTCAGTGTTTGAGTTATACGCCAGCCTTCTTAAGCAGCTCTATTCTTCTCCTAGCTGCCTGTACTGCCTCCTTGCTTAAGAAGAAAGGCGTTAAAGCAATACCCCCTAAGAAACCACCAATGTGGGCCCAGAAAGCAATGCCTGAACCCAACGGATAAATAATACCTAGAACTAATTGATAAACGAACCATAGAGCTATATAGAACGCTGAACTCATGAATATGGGGACGACGTAAAAAATCGAAAGGATCCTTGATCTCGGGTACAGGACGAGGTAGGCACCCAAAACACCACTTATTGCTCCTGAAGCACCTACTGCCGGAATGAGCCAGGAAGCACCATATTCGTTCAGAAGAAGGGTCTTAGGTAAGAAAGCAATGCTTAACGTATTAAATATTGAGGCTATAAAGCCCGAAAGAAGATAGAACATCAAGTACTTGCTGTGACCCATAACTTTCTCTACGCCACGACCAAATATGTAGAGGAAGAACATATTTCCAGCTATATGAAGCACTCCCGCATGAACGAACATGGAGGTAATCACTCTGTAGAAAGTAGGTAAGTTAAGTATGTCTGCTGGGTAGCACCCGTAGGTCGCAAGAACCTCTCCCCACGAACTAAAGCCTAATTCAGGGTAGGCGGCTTTAAGAAAGATGAATACGGCTATATTTATTGCTATAAGTAAGTAAGTGATTACTGGCTTTACGCCAGCCTCAATATAGTATTCCTCAGAATCAACTGGTAACCCCACTTAATCCCCCCACAGCCTCACGAAGAATTTTAGATGGCTTTATCTCTATTTGGGTCAATCCTTTCCTCGCAGGTAAGGAAACATTAAATATCTGTATTGAGTCAAGCCTGGCTTCCACAACTCTTGCGTTATGGGCGTGGGCGTGAATCACTATGTTCGGTTTGGTCTCCCTGATCACTCGTTCCATCTCACGTGAACCCATGTAAGGATAGAGTTTCTTAGGTTCGCCCTTAACAGTAAGAAATGTGGGGGCATAATGAGATATGAAGACTAAGGCATCACTATATTTCTTTATTTCGGTCATTAGGTCCCTAACTAAGTTAGGTCTTTCCTCATAGATTAACTTCAGTTCAGGCTTGTGCCTCCTCTGCCAGTAAGTTAATTTCTCTAGAGCCCCCCTAGTCCCTACGAAACCAACTCTCAGCTCATTAAGCTTAAGTATTGCTGGAGAATCATTAAGCCATATCACTTCAGGATGGCTCTTTATTAATGAATGCTCTACCTCATGATACTCTTCATTACCGAAGACAGCAATTATAGGTACTCCAGGAAACTTACCCTGAATCTCTTCAAGTATCACATCTAGATCTTCAACCCTTCCTTCATCAATAATGTCTCCAGCCAAAACGAACACGTCGGGATGGAAACCAATGATGGATCTTAATGAGGCAATAAATAGACTGAAATACCTCTTCCCATGGATGTCACCCACAGCAAGCATCCTAGCTACTCCCATATTCTTAACCCTGCTTTATTTCCTAATACAGGTAATTAATACCTGGTCTTGACATAGACGGTATGGAAAGCTTATTAATCTTAATTGAGTGTTGAGGTTCAGGTGATGGAATGACTTACTTGAAGGGTGTGAATGCTGGAGGGCACTTAGGTTGGGCCACAAAAAGATGTACAGTATGCGGAAGGAAGTTAATTGTCGGTAAAGACATAATCTATACTTGCCCGAAATGCAGGGCTAAAGGAAAAGAAGTTTATTTTTGTGCAGGCGATTATAGGGCCCTTCACGGCAGGTGCCCATACTGCGGTTCGGAACTGGTTCCTTTGCTCTGAGGAATTAAATCACTTTAAGGCCTGAAGAACTTTCGTAGGGCTGTCTCAAGGATGGCGACACTAATAGAACATAAAGTAATGAACTACTTGAAGGTAATTTATGTTTGTGGATCAACTAATGAAGCAATAGGTGATATACCGGGAGGCCCATACTGCTTCGAAAGCAAAGTAACTCAAGAAATTGACGGTGCTTCAGTTAAGTGGAGCGATTGGTTAACTTTTAAGGAAGGACTGAAAGTTAGGTTTTCAGGTGCTTACGTATTAGGTAAGCTTGCTTCAGTCACATTCCACGTTGTAGGGATTGAATGTTCAGAAGACCCAGAAAAGCTCTATAAGGAGATCATGAATTTCCTCAGTAGTGAATGTATGAAGCGATGAATCATTAAATAGTTACACAACTTATGTAGGGGCGCCCAAGTAAGTGAAGAACGTTTTAAAGCTTTGTTCGTTGTGTGCGGACCCGGTGAACGTTGTTAGGGATTTTTCCCTTAAGAAATTTTTTCTTGAGATTGAGCCTTCCTCAGGAGACCTAAGTCAATTAAGCAGTAATTTAGTAATCTCATTCTCACTAACTGAGGATGTGAGGGAGGTATTCATTCAGGATGTTAGGGAAAAGGCCTTAAGTCAAGGGATTAGGGTTTCCGGAACAAAGGAACTTCTGGCTATTTTCTTAGATAGTGGAGTTAATGTTAAGAACTTAACGCTTTCCTGCATTAAGCCATCAAAGTCAATCTACCTTCTTGCAGAATTCAGCACAAGCAAGGTAAAGAAAGCAGTGACTAAGGTTTTAGTTAGTGATGAACTTCAGCTAAGCCATATATACCCAGAAGGATTGAAAAGGAACGAACTACTAATGAAGTTAACTAACTTCATTAAGGGATTCTGGGATTGTGTGTATGAGGAGTGATGAAGGGCAGCAAGGTCAAACCAATACTGGATAAAGCATTTACTTCTTGATCAAGTCAATAATTAAGTGGGCTATCTTACTGGCTGGGCTAAAGCCCATTCCCTCAGTAAAGCCCTGCCAGTTAGGCATGGTGTTGGCTTCGTAAACAACTAGTCCTTCATCCGTCTCACCTATGTCGACACCAGAGTAAGCAAGGTTTAGAGCCTTAGTCGCCCTAAGAGCTAATTCAACAATCTCATCACTAATTACTGCTCTAGAGACCTTACCTCCCTGGGCTACATTAGTTTTCCATGTTGTTGGTGGGGCATACCTATAAATAGCTCCTATTACTTCGTTCCCAACAACAAACACCCTTATGTCCCTCTCGAACTTCCTTCTGTATTTCTGGATCATTATTGGTTGACCGTAAGACTGCCAGGCTCTGGCAATCATGAATGCTAGGTCTGGGTTATCAACCATGATGGAACCGTAACCCATGCTACCCATTAAGGGCTTGATTACTGCCCTACCCCACTCCCGAACTATGTCCGGGATTAGGAAGATGTCTTCGGTGATTAGAGTCTCAGGAACTGGTAAGCCATTAGCTGAAAGTATTTGGGAGGCCCTGAACTTATCTCTTGCCTTAAGTATTGAATCGGGTGAATTAATTAGGTAGCTTCCTGTCGACTCAATAGTTTTCAGCGTGTTTATTCTTTTGAAGAGGGTCTCGGTAGTCATTGTTAGACCTAAACCCCTAATTATCCCACCATCAATTCTGAGCTTCTTTCCTCTCCCATAAATTATCGATGTTCCTTCGTCACTTACTTGAGCCGATACCCTCGAAACTCTTAAGTAGGTGGCTTCACACCCCTCCCTTACTAACTCAACTAAGAGCTCCCTAGCTGTGGGTGGAGGTATTGGTGAGTCATGAATTACTGCAATCTTCATGGTTTTCCTTACCAGTAACTAAGGAGTTAGCCCAAATTTAAGCAGTGGTTAGGCCTAACTACCTTATCGATTCATTAGTTGAGTTTTTAACTTACTAATCGAGGTTTTTTGGGTTTGGTATTTGGATGCAGTAATGGTTGCTGCTGACGCGATCCTTACTCCCTTACTAACTTACTTCGTGATTAAGTTGCAGCGGAAGCATGGGTTCTTAGCTAAGGACATGCATAAACCTATAATGCCCCTGATCCCAAGCATGGGCGGCCTCGCCTTACTCGTTATTTTCTCGGTTGATTTTCTATGGGCTTTAGCTGATGGGGACCTTCAATTAAGTGTTTTTCTCCTTGCAATACTGACTGCTGGTCTTCTGGGCACCTACGACGACTTCAAGGATATTGATGCTAGGATGAAGGTATTGGTCTTCACCCTCCCTTCCTTACCTGTTCTTTTAGCAAGAATGTACAGGCCAAGGCCCTTTATCCCTTTAGTAGGTGAGTTAAGGATAACGATTCTGTATCCATTACTTCTTCTTGTGGCGTATTCAATAGCGTGCAACGCACTGAATATGGCTGACACCCATAATGGGTTGGCTCCAGCATCCACACTGATAATACTTGTTTCATTAGGTGCGTCAGCATTTCTTCCAGGACCGAAGCCCTTGCCTCACGCATACACTTTAGTGGCTGTACTGATTGCTTCAGTAGCTGCTTACCTACCCTTCAATTTCTATCCCGCTAAAACACTAAACGGTAACGTAGGCTCCTTCATGATGGGGGCAGCCATAACTTCAGCAGCAATAGCTTTACGTAGGGAGTACTTATTTATCCTTCTTCTAGTGCCTCTAGGTCTAAACGGTTTCAGCATACTCACGTCAATTAAGGGCTTAATTAATCGCGCAAGAATTAAGGAAAGACCCGTTTATCTAGACAGTAGCTTCAGGATGCATGCCTCATTAAAGCCTGAGGCGCCAGTCACTTTAGTTCAGTTATTGACCTTGAATGAGGGCCTGACTGAGAAGGAAGTAATTAAGTATTACCTCACCCTGATGGTTTCTAATGCAATTATTTCATTAGTTTTTTATTGGGCTTGCTTATTGGGTGGTGTTCATTAGGTACCCCCTTCCAGAAACGCTCGTCACCCATAAATCATGGCTTACACCTACTTCCCTCAAGTAATTCCTTAAAGAGTTAGCGACTTCCCTTGCTTTCTTTAAGGAATTAGTGAAGCCATAAACTAGGGGACCCCAGCTGCTTTGGCCTATGCCGTTAAGGCCTCTTCTTTTAAGTTCCTCAGCAATAAATCTCGATTCATCACAGCAGAAAATGCCTCCCTGATATTTAGAGAAATACTCCCCAGTCAACTCCTGAATTCTATTAATGGATTTCGTGAATAGCTCAAAATCCCTCACCCTAAGTGAATATATTAAGGTAAGTAATGAAGAATAAAGATCTTTCTGCCTGCTAAAAGTCTTGGGCTCATTCATTATTGGTTCTTCAGCATGCTCAGGCAAGCCATGAATGCCTGAGGGTAAGGCTAGCATAACCCGCCATTCCCTAGGTACTGGCAACCTAATAAGTAATTTAGGTGATTGAGGGGAGCTAAATTCTTTCCCTGCATCTATAACTAACCCACCTTCAAGGAAGGTGTACAAACCTACTGCGGAGTACTTGCCTACACCTAACTTATGGGCTTCATCAATCAATTCTTCAGTACTTCCAATAATGCCTAACCCCTTCATGGCGGTTAAGGCAGCAAGTATTAGCCGGGTTCGAGTCCCTAGACCTACATGATGCCTTATGAAGCCCTTAATCCTCACGTAACCCCCGAATGATGGGGAGACAGACTTGATTGCAGAGTTTATTAGGTTCTTGCTTTCCTTCGTTGGTGACTCAATAATTAGTTCATTGCTTGAGTCGGCACGTACGACCAGCTCAAGCCCCGGATTAAGGATTGAAGCACCTAATGAACCATAAATAAATGGTGGGTCGCTAAACCTGTAGAACCCTAAGTGAATCCTGTACCCTGCCTTAATCTTCACAGTCGTAGCACCTGACGTCAACCTCACCACCAGTCCTCAACAAAGAAATCAATCTCCTGGCCCAATAAAGCTTCCTTCTCTTGGTTGGCCATGCGCTGACGTCATCAGTTAGGTAGGGCTTAGAGTACTTACCGACCACGCCAGAGAAATTAAAGCCCACCAAACCTATTTTTCTGGCATCAAAGTAGTTCGCTAGGTAGGCAGACCTATCACCGTCGGTGAAGCCACCGAAAACGTTAAGTAGTGAGTAATTAGTTGATGACTGATGTGTTCCTACAACTAATTTATTTGCTTTCTTAAGTGATGGAATAAAGGTAAGTATGTTGACTACGTTATCTCCGTGTGCGTGGACAACAATAACCCCATCAAAACCAATTAATTCCTTAATGCTTAGCCCATCCAGGTCAGAAACCACGATCTCTGGAATTACGTCCTCATTAATGCAGCACCTTAAGGCACCATCAGCAGCAATAACTACATCATATTTATGAACGTATTTTCTTAGGTTAACGCATCCCGGGCCGGCGCCAACCACTAAAGCTTTTCTTCCCTGAATAAGTTCCCTAAGTCTCTCCACACTCTTATGCGCTTCACTCCCGTAATCCTGAAGCATTAAAGAAAGAAGTGATGCGGAGAACGAGTCGAGCTCATTAATGAAGCCGAAATCCTCCCTTATTATATTATAGATATGAGTCCATGTTTGGGGGTCCTTCAGATTCAATTCCTCAGCTACACCTGCTATAACGTATTAATAAAGAAGTCAATTAATACTTTAAACTGGTATTAGGGGTGAGTGGCTCAGGCATGGAGGAGTTGCTGGAGACCTTCTTTAGGCATGGGCATCATGAAGGCATAGTTGTGACTCTGAATGAGGACGGGTCACCTAATACAGCACCTATGGGTGTGGATCTAGAGAGACCTTACTTGCTTCTCAGACCTTACTTAACTACCAAAACCTACGTTAATTTGAGGATGTTTCCTGAATTAACTATTAACTTAACTTGGGATTCCTTACTTTTCTATAGGTCTCTTTATGGGTTGAAGGAACTGAGGTTTAGGGGTTCGAGAAAAGTTAAGACTCCAGTGATTGATGGGGGTATTGACCTATATGTTGAGGGAGAGGTTCTGAAGGTTTTAGAGGATCGTGTCTTAGGTTATGCTGAAGTATTGGTTAAGCCACTAGATGCTTATTTGGGTTCAGGATCTAGGCTCGCTTACAGCAGGGCTGACGCATTACTTATTGAGGTAATGATTTACTTAACTAAGGCTGAGGTGTTCGCTGAAGTTAATCCTGAGGTCGCCAGTATGCTGGTTGAGCGTATGGAGCCATACTTATTGATTGCTGAGAGGTTAGGGAGTGATGAAGTTCGGGAAATTGCTCTTGAGTTAAGGAGTAGGTTAGCGCGCTTCAGGAGGGGTTAATTATTGTTTAAGCCACTGATTAGGGCAGTGGTTGTTGGTTTAATAACTGGTTTACTTATGGGGTTCATAGATACGTATGGTTACGCAGTCACTGGCTACACGACTTCTGAATTAGCAGGTATTGTCGCATCTATACTGTACCTCATCATACATAAGCTAATATTTAGGGAGTACCCAACAATCCTTGAGCATTTCTTAGGGGTTATTGTGGCTTTCGGAAGCTCACTCTCCACAGCAATAACTTCGGGCATGTACATAACCTACACAATGCTGGCTGAGGTGGGTGACCCACAGCAACTTAAGTTGCCTTCATGGATGTACTTCAGGCAGGGCTTAGGTATCTCACTAAACACGTATTCCTTCTATCTTTACGCAACAGCTGTTTCGGCTTCAGGAGCGCTAATAGCTTACGTTTTCCATAAGCACTTCCTAGAGAAGGAGAGACTATCTTTTCCTGTTGGTGGAGCCACAGCAATCATGGTTGAGGTGGGGAAGGCCTTAAGGTCCTTGAGCGTGATTGCTGCAGTTCTCACGGGCTTGGTTTCGGAATTATTAATTATAGCATTAGGTAATCCTTCCCTAGACCTGACGCCCGAACTCCAGACAATACTGCCTGGATCGTCAATAGGTCTTTCATTAGATGTATTCATCTTCTTCTTCGCTCTATTAATACCTCTAAACACATCATTAGGTGTTGGGTTAGGCAATACCTTAACTTTCCTTGTGCTCACGCCAGCGTTAGTTGGTGAGGGCCTCCTGATTTCTTTACCGACCATGAGTTACTCTGACTTAACTACTGCAGCAGCCCCATACATAGCCTCCATGATTTCTGGCTTCATAATTATTGCTTCAGCCGTATACATCTTTCAGGCTAGGAGGGTTCTTGGAGCTACATTCAGGTATTTATCGTTAAGCAAGTACTTAATTAAGTACTTTTTGGTGGCTGTAGTAATGATTTCTTCCACTATTGTTCCAGTGATTCTCCTGTCTGGAGTTACTCTAAAGCTAGCTATTGTTCTGCCTTTCTACATAGTGCTCCAGTTATTCCTTGCTTTAGTCACGATTAGAGTCGTGGGTGAGGCCGGCACAGCATCCCAATCAACGTTGCCTTTAGCTACACTCACCCTATTTGCTGCGGGAAGCAGGTCAGCAGTTCCTTACGTGTTTCTGGACCCATACACTGGGGTCCCAATGCCTCAATTCGTTGCTGGAGCAACATTAAATGCTGTGAAGGCCGGCAGGTCATTAGATGTTGATCCTGAGGTCCCGGTCTATTGGCTGATGCTCTCGATGCTTGTTGCTGCGCCAATCACTCTATTTTACGGTTACTTAATGCTGTCTGTCTTCGGGCTTCACTCCCCGAAACTTAATTTGCTTAGGTGGGTGCCTGTAGTCACGTGGATGGACTCGATCTTCAGGGGCGACTTAACGTCATTTAATCCATTATCCATAGTTATTGGTGCTTTATTTGCGGTCTCCGTTTACTTGCTTCTTAAGTTCCTTAAGTTAGGTGGCGTATCCCTCTACGCCATACTGATCGGGATGACCTTAACCCCTGATGTTGGGGTGCTTTTCCTTATTGCGGCAGCAATAAAGTATGTGGCCTTACGTGTAGGTACTGACGTTTATGAGGGACTAATAGCTTATTCTTCCCTAGCTCTTGCTGGTGCTGGATTAGGTATTGCCTTATCAATCATTGCTTCCTTAGCTGGTGTGATGTAATGATTCTCACCACCTACATGATTGTGCTTTACGTTGTGTTGGCCGGGTTAGCCCTGTACTTCAGCATAAGGTATGTTGAGGTGGAGTCTAAGCATGTGAGGAGG